>JBBSEC010000011.1:0-60616 GCA_038240075.1 Acidimicrobiia bacterium | reverse complement strand
TCGCGCACGTTCGTTCCGATGCGCAGGGCCTGTGGGCCACCGCGCAGCACCGCAACCACGGCTTCGATCTCGCGTTCGTCGTGGACGCTCCCGGCGTAGTCGATGCGCCTCGTCATCCCGCGACCCTACGTGTGCGTCGGACCCGCGGTTTGGAAGATCGGCCAGCCAATGTCGGTGCGCCACACGCTGGAGTCGGAGGTGTCGCGATGCCCGACCGTGTAGTACTCGCGTATCTCACCTATCGATTCATCCTGAACGACGGTCTGACCTCGGCGTTGAGCATCGTCGAATAGATGGGTCACGGCCGACGGTGAAGTCGCGACAATCGGCGCGCGGGTTCACTCGACGGCGCCGGCACTCCGCAAGACTTCGATCTCCGCCGAGCTGAGCCCGAGGATGTCGCGCAGTGCCCATTCGTTGTCCTGGCCGAGCGTCGGGCCGGCGCGGTCGTAGCCGCCGGTGGACGAAGCGAGACGCGTTCCCGTGCGCTCGTAGAGGCTGTCGCCCACGATCGGATGCGTGTGAGCCTCGAAGTGGTTGCGGTGCGCGAGTTGAGGGTCGTCGTTGAGATCGCCGAAGTCCTCGACGGGCACGGCTTCGATCCCGGCGCCCTGCAGTTGGGTCGCGACGTCGGCCGGGGTGCGCGCTCGTGTCCATGCCTCGACATCGGGGCCTGTGATCTCGTGCAACCTCGCGAGCTCGTCGTCGTTCCAGCACGCGATCGCGACCCAGCGGTCGCCGACGCCGTCTGCGTCCGCGCACGGGAACGCGCCGTGCAATCGCGCACGAGGATCGTTGTTGCCGTCGCGAACGCGCAGCACTCCGTCGATCTCGTAGTCGAGCAGCCAGGGTGCGAGCGACCACGTGGCCGACTCGACCTGCGAGACGTCGAGGTAGACGCCGCGGCCGGTCCGCCGGCGGTAGTGCAACCCGGCCGCGAGCGCGGCGGCGACGTAGCGCGGCGCGAGCGAGTCGGTGATCGTGCCGTACGGTCCGCAGGGCTCGCGGTCGGGCCAGCCCGTGAGCGCGTTGTACCCCGCGAGCGCCGAGCCCTGACCGCCGAATCCCGGGTAGTCCTTGTGCGGTCCGGTCTGGCCGTTCAAGCAGGTGCTGACCATGACGAGATCGGGGCGGAGTGCTTCGAGCGCGTCGTAATCGAGGCCGAAACTCTTCATGGCGCGCGGCGCGAAGTTCTCGGCGACCGCGTCGGCCCACTCGAGCACGAGTCGGCGCACGAGCTCGACCGACTCCGGCTTCTTGAGGTTCAGGGTGAGGTTCCGCTTGCCGACGTTGAGGCCGTCGTACAACGGCGCACCTTCGAGTCCGTGCGGATGCTTCGGGTCGGCGAGCGCCATGGTGCGCAGGAAGTCGGGACGCGTCTTCGATTCGATGCGCAGCACGGTCGCGCCGTGCTCGACGAAGTAGCGCGTCGCGATCGGCCCGGCCGCCCCGGAGCCGAACTCGAGGACGGTGAGCCCTTCCCACGCTCGAGTTGGTTCGGCGCCGCCGCGCGCGCCACGCGAACCGACACGCCCGTCAGGGGCGCTCGCGTCGCGCGGTCCGGCCGGCGCGGCGTAGCCGTCGGCCGAACGCACGCAGACGAACGCGCGCGGAAACCGTTCGACGCCGCCGACCGGGCCGAAGAATCCACGCGAGGCAAGCTGGGCCGAGTCGTAGATCTCGCGCGGTGAGTTTGCCGGCGCAAGCATCAGGTTCGTCTCGCACGCGATGTCGTAGAGCTCCTGCATCGTGTGCTGGGCGAAGTAGTTGCCGACCGCGGATTCGAGCTCTTTCAGCTCGTCGGCGGTCGCGGTGTTGATGTTCCAGGCGCTCCAGTCGCGCTCGGGCAGGTCGGCGAGCTTGGCGATGAGCTCGAGGCTCGCGATGCGCGCCTTTCCGCCCCGCAGTCCGAACGACACGAAGCCGTCGGTGGTGGGCCAGATCTCGCGGCTGCGGCCGATGTTGGCGCCGCGGCGGGCGCCCCGGACACCCGTTCGTAAGAAGCCGGCCGGCGCCGCCATGCTCGCGCTGACGACGACTTCCTGCATCGACACGTCGACGTGCTGCGGGATGCCCGACCACAGCGCGGTCAGTGCGGCGAAGGCTGCTTCCGGTCCGCTGTGCGCGTACCCGGTGGGCTCCGTGCAGCGAACCGGCGCACGGTCGGGGTCGCCGGTGACGTACATGTTGCCGCTCGCAGCCATGACGCCGAGATCCGAAGCTCGCCACGACGACCGCGGTCCCTCGAGACCGAACGGCGTGATGTGCACCCACACCGCGTCGGGCGCGCGTCCCGCGTCGAGCACGTGCGTTCCGGGCACGCCCGGTGTGTCGAACACGACATCGGCATCGCGCAGCAACGCATCCAGCGCGGGGTCGTCGGCCGCTCGTTGGTGCACGCGCTTCCCGGCGTTCCACGCGCGCTCGACATTGCCCGCGAGGATGTCGCCGGTGGGTGGGACGACGCGGTCGACGGAGGCGCCGAGATCACCGAGCACCCTCGCGGCGCGCGCGGCGGGGTCACCTCCGAGATCGACGATTCGGAGGCCGTCGAGCAGTCGTTCGGTCACGCGGCTAGCCGAGCTGGTTGCCGACGATCGACACGAACGACACCATCTCGCCGGGGTAGCCACCGAGGTTGTGGGTGAGTGCGAGGCCGCGGTCGGCGTGCTTGATCGTGCGCTCGGGCGGTGCCTCGCCCCGCAGCTGCAACCACGCTTCGAAGACCATCCGGAGTCCCGACGCACCGACGGGGTGCCCGAAGCTCTTGAGCCCGCCGTCGGGGTTGACGGGGAGGGCGCCCTCGAGATCGAACGTACCGTCGAGCACTTCCTTCCACGCGGTGCCGCGCTCGGCGAACTGCAGGTCTTCGTAGATCAGCAGCTCGGCCGGTGTGAAGCAGTCGTGGACTTCGGCCATCGCGAGCTGCTCGCGCGGGTTCGTGATGCCGGCCTGTGCGTACGCGTCGCGGCCGGTCGCGGCGATCTCGGGGAACGTCGTGTAGTCGTACTCGGGATCCGCGTTGCCCGAGCAGTTCCCGGCGACGAGCGAGAGCGCCTTGATGTAGATGGGATTGTCGGTGTAGCGGTGCGCGTCTTCCGCCCTCACGATGACCGCGGCCGCGGAGCCGTCGGCGACGCCCGAGCAGTCGTAGACGCCGAGCCCGCCGGCCATGAGGGGCGCGTTGCAGATGGTCTCCATCGAGACCTCTTTCTTGAACTGCGCCCGCGGGTTCCGTGCTCCGTTGTAGTGGTTCTTCCACGCGATGCGTGCGAGCACCTCGCGCATCTGCGCGTCGTCGAGCCCGTACTTCTTGCCGTATCCGGGCGAGCACATGGCGAACATCGCCGCGGCCGTGAGGGTGCGGCCGGTGCCGTCGGTGGGCGTCTTGGCCGCGCCGACCAATCCCTGATACCCGCTGTCCTTCACCTTCTCCACGCCGATCGCCATGGCCATGTCGTACGCGCCGCTCGCCACGGAATAGGCAGCGTTGCGTAACGCTTCCGACGCGGTCGCGCAGAAGTTCTCGACGTGCGTGACCGGCTTGTCGTGCAGCTGCAGCGGGCGAGCCAGCATCATGCCGCTCATGCCCGACATCGCGGTGCCGAGCCAATACGCGTCGACGTCGTCCTTGGTGACGCCTGCCGATGCGAACGCCTCGGCCGAAGCGTCGATCATCAGGTCGTCGGCGCTCTTCTGCCAATGCTCGCCGAACGGTGTGCAGCCCATCCCGACGATCGCGACCCGGTCCTTGATTCCGTGCGAACCCATGTGCGCCCTCTTCGTGATTACGCCCGAACCGGACGGGCTTTCCAGAAGTAGTTGTGTATCTCGTCCGATGTGAACAACTTGCGGAACGTCATCTCCACGCGGTCGCCCATCTGCAAGGTCGACGCGTCGAGGTCGCAGAGCTCGACGGGTAGGCGGCCACCGCCGTCCCAGTCGACCACCGCGAACACGACCGGCGGGCTCTGTGAGTACGCGATGCGATCGATGGTGATCAGCGCAATCGTGCCTGCGACATCGGCCATCGGCGCCGAGTCCATGTCGTCGACGGCGTCACCGACCCGCGAGACGCGCTGCGGAGGCATGTGGAGCTCGCCGCTCGCGCGGTCGCGGGACGCGACGAACCCGTACTTCCAATCCTCGGTGCGCCCGGAGACCGACGCCGAGATGCGATCGGGCTCGGGCCGACGCGGCGGCTCGACGGTGACCACGCCCCGCCAGTTGAGGAACTTGGTGTACGGAAGGTCGGCCGCGTTCGCGATCTGGCTCGCGACCGTGCGCACCGGCGCGTACGACGCGATCGCGTCGGTCGTGCGGAACAGCACGACGTCGGCGCCGTCGGCGAGCACGACCAGGGCGATGACCTGACCAGGAGTGGCCGTTTCGAGCGCGTTGGTGAGGACGAGCGCGGCGTGCGCGGTGCCGGTGTTGCCGACGGCGGCCGCGAGATCGTCGGCGAGGGCTTCCTTCGCGGTGCCGAGACGGCCGCTGATGCCGCGCACCGCACGGGCGTGCATTCCCGTCACGATGACGGTCGACACCTGTTCGGCCGAGAGCCCCGTCGCTTTGAGGGCCGCGTTCCATGCCTGCTCGACGAGCGGGCCGTACTTGACCTCGCCGAAACGCTCCTCCCACTGCCGCGAACGCGTCGATCCCGGGGTGCGCCACCGCTCGATGAACTCCTCGGTCGCGCTCGCGGCACCGAGATACTCCGCGATCACCGCGCCGTCGGCGTCGTCGCCGATGAGCAGGGCCGCGCCGCCGTCGCCGGTTGCCGACTCGTCGCCGCTCGTCGGCAAACCACTGCGCATGTCGGACGTGACGAGCAGGACGGAACCCTTGCCGTCGAGCGCGACCCGCAGTGCGCCGACACCCGAGCGCAACGCTCCACCGAAGTCGAACGCGGGCACGTCGGAGTCGAGGCGCAACGCCGCGTGCACGGTCGAAGCGTTGTTCTTGTCGAGATACGCGGGCTCGGCCGTTGTGAACCAGAGCGCGTCGGGTGTCGCGTCTGAAGGCGCGCTCCGCAGCGCAAGACGCGCCGCTTCGACGCCCAGCGTCGTCGTGTCCTGGTCGTATGACGCGACCGAGCGTGTCCCCTTGCCGCCACCGCTGCCAAACGCCTTCGCGATCTCGGCTCGCTGCAGGCGCCAGTACGGCACGTAGCCGCCTGCGCTGATGATCCCTCGCACGGCAGGGGAGTCTACGCGCGCCCCGCCCGCCCCCTCCCAGCTGCCCGGGTGCGTCGCGATGCGCCGTGAGTAAGGTCGGCGCCATGACCAAGCTGCGACCATTCCGCTTCGCGGTTCATACTTCCGACGCGGCCGACGGCGCGGCGTGGGCGGCCGCGGCACGCCGGTACGAAGCCCTCGGCTTCTCGAGTCTGTTCGTGCGCGATCACTTCGATGACCAACTGGCTCCGGTCGTGGCGATGACGGCCGCCGCGTGCGCGACGACCGCGCTGCGCGTCGGCTGTCTCGTCTTCGACAACGACTACCGCCACCCACTCGTGCTCGCCAAGGAGATGGCGACCCTCGATGTCTTGTCCGGTGGCCGCGTCGAGCTGGGTATCGGTGCAGGGTGGATGGGCTCGGACTACGAACAGGCCGGCATGGCGTACGACCGACCCGGCGTCCGCGTCGATCGCATGATCGAAGCGGTGCACATCATCAAGGCGCTCCACGGCGACGGTCCCGTCGACTTCAAGGGTGAGCACTACACGATCAGCGGTCACGACGCCCTGCCCAAGCCGGTGCAGCGCCCACATACGCCGATCATGATCGGCGCCGGCGGCAAACGCCTGCTCAGCTTCGCGGCGCGCGAGGCCGACATCATTGGTCTGAACCCGAAGAACCTCGGAAACGACGCGTGGGCCGAGACGAACGTCGGCGACGCCACCGATGATGCGACTGACCGCAAGATCGCCTGGATCCGTGAGGCCGCGGGACCGCGCTTCGATGCGATCGAGCTTTCGATCGTGGTGCCGTTCATCATCGAGACCGACGACCGCGCGGGAATGGCCGAGGGCATCGCGGCCGGACTCCCGCCCGCCGACGGTGAAGTGGCGACGGCGGCGCGCGTGCTCGAAAGCCCGTACGTGTTGCTCGGCACGCTCGACGAGATGGTCGCGACGATCGAGGCCCGGCGCGAGCGTTGGGGCATCTCGTACTACGTGTTCAACGCCGACTCGGTCGACTCGGCCGCGCCTCTGATCGAGCGCCTCGCAGGGAAGTGACGCGCGGCTTCGGCGCCGCGCCGACTCGTTCTACATGCCGAACGATGTCTCGCGAACGGCAGCCACTGCGGCCGGCTCGCCTGCGAGCTCGATCTCGGCGACGGAGCGTCGTCCGAAGAGATAGAGCAGGAGCTCGCCCGGCGGGCCGACGAGCCGAGCCGTCGGTTCGCCTCGCCGGGCGCGCACTCGCTCGTTCGTCCCGGCCCATTCGAGCTCGAGCCCGACGCCGCGCAGGCGCCGAGCAAGGAACCACGGCGAGCGACCCACGTTGCGCCACAGGGCTGCATCGAGATCCGGATCGGTGCTCCGAGGCCCCCGGCCGTTCGCCCGACGGACGTCTTCGTGATGAACGAAGAACTCGTTGAGGTTGGCAACCCTGCGGACCCAACCGATGCGGAAGAAGCCCGGCGGCGGACCCGACCTGACTTGATCGACAAGCGCCGCGAAGTCGCGCTCGGCCAGCGTGGCCGTGCGCGTGTCGGCAAATCGATGCCAGCGCCGCCCACCAAGAACGAGGCCCGGTGCCGCGAGGGAGTCGTGCTCACGCAACACCAGGTGGGCCGCGAGGTCGCGAGTGGTCCACGGTGCGAGCAGCGTCGGCGCGTCGGGCCCGAGCTCGCGGAGGAGATCGCACAGCCGTTCACGCTCCTGTGCGTCGAACCCGATCTCCACACGCCAAGCCTCGCACGAAGGACGGCTCGAGTCGCGCTCAGCCGGCTCCGTAGGGCTGCACCACGGTGACTGTCGCGGTCATGAACGGATGGATCTTGCAGAAGTAGCTGTAACTCCCGATCGACCCGAACGTGTGCTTGAACGACTGACCCTTCGTCAGGTTGCCTGAACCAAACGTGTGGTCGGTCGACGTCACGGTGTGAGTGGCACCGTCGTCGTTGGTCCAGACAACGGTTGTTCCGACGGCAACGATGCGGTTGCCGTCGGGGAACGCGAGTCCCTTGATCGCCACGGCGATCGTGCCCTTCTCGACCTTTCCCGTCGCGGCTGGTGCAGCCGACGATGTGCTGGCGAAGAAGCCGTCGTAGGCCGCGTGACCGAGCAACGTCAGTGCCGCGACGACGAAAAGAGTCGCGACGAGGTTGTACACGCGCGCTTGCACACCGCTGTTTCGTCGCGGTGACGCTTTTGGATGTCGTTCACAGGAATGATCATCCGCAACAACGGTTGGCTCCGAACTAATTGCCGTGGTCACGGTGGCAAGCGAGATCGATCCGGGAAACCGCATCGCCGACATCCGCCGTGCACGCGGCAATCTCGCGTGGGTCGTCGGTTCAGTGATCGTGTTCGGTGGCTGGATCGCGTTGGCGAACGCCGTTCCGGCGAGCAACGCCAATCAGTTCAAGGTGAAGTCGTGGCTCGCGTTGGTGGCCGTCGTCGGTTCGATCGTGCAGCTCGCGACGATTAGTCGCGTGTACGACTGGACGAAACGGGTTCCGCCGGGCGCGGTATCGGTCATGGCCGCGACCCACCGATGGTCCGGCCGAATCACGCTCGTTGTCGGTGGCGCGGTCATGTACATGTGCATCACCGGCCCGTTCGCGCCGGGATACACGACCCACCGCCTCGTCGGCTACCTGCTCGCGACCGTTGTGGTCGTCAAGGTCGTCGTTCTCCGCGCCAACCGGTTCAGCGGTCTCCTGCCTTACCTCGGCGTGCTCGCCATCGCGGGCTGGGCGACGTGCTTTCTCACGAAGGGATTCAGTGTTGTCTTTTGATCTCTCGAAAACCAGGGTTCTGATCTGCTCGGTCGCCGCCGTCGTCGCGTTCGCTGCAGGCGGTTGCGGCTCGAGCTCGAAGTCGGCTTCCCCGACGACGTCGGGTGCGCCCGCGAGCGCGAATACGAACGCGATCACCATCAAGAACTTCAGCTTCGGCGTTGCGATCACGGTGAAAGCCGGATCGACGGTGACCGTGATGAACACCGACACGACGACCCACACCGTGGCCGCCGACGACAAGTCGTTCGACACCGGAGACATCGCCGCCGGCGCATCGAAAACGTTCGTCGCGCCGAAGGCGGGCACGTACAAGTTCCACTGCAATATCCACGACTACATGCACGGCACGCTCACCGTCACCGGCTGACGGCATCCACATCCGGGCGCAGCACCGAACAGCTCGCAACGATTCACCACAACCCCCTCCATCGAATGACGACTTGAGGAGTCACCCATGCCGATCGACGACCGGGCGCTCGGTGCGCTCATCGAGCAATCCGACGATCTCCATCGCGATGCAATGCACGCGACGGTCGAACCGCTCGAGGAATTGACCGAGCTGGGCCGAGAGCGACGGGCGCACGGCGGTGCGGATCTCGAAGAGGTTCGCGACTTCCAATCGACCCGCAGTCGCATCATGAGCGACCTGCCGTTCGGTACCGGCGTGTTGGCCGCCGTCGGTTTCGGCGCCGCGCTCCTCGCCTTGATGGAGGCGCCTGCGTTCGCCGATCAGGCGGCCGATGTGCAGATGCTCCAGACCGCCGCGTCGATCGAGAATCTCGCGATCGCCACCTACGGCGTCGCGCTGACGCTTCCGTTCATCGGCGGCGCGTCGGCAAACGGCGTGGTGAAGGCGTTCGTGACCAAGACGAAGGCGCAACACATGGATCACGTCGCCGCCTTCAACGCCGCGGTGACGCAGCTCGGTGGGAAGGCGCAGACGAAGCCCGATCCGGTGCTGCTCGGTGTGGTGAACAAGGCCAAGCCCGGCCTCACCGGACCGGCGCCCGTTGTCGCGCTGGCGATCGAGCTCGAGACCGGCGCCGCGCAGACCTACGTCGCCAACACGGGCGCGGTCGGCGATGCGAACGCCCGCAAGGTGTTCGCGAGCGTGATGGGAGTCGAAGCGCAACACGTCGCCGTGCTGCTCGCCGTGCAAGCCCTCGTCGCCGGCGGCGCAGCCGATCTGATCGCGTTGCCGCCCGACGCTGCGAAGTTGCCGGCCGCCGCGGGCAGCGTCGGCTTCCCCGACAGCTTCTTCAAGACCGACCAGGCCCGTCCTGCAACCGAAGGGGCAGTCAAGTGAGCGATCGCGACCCGATTCAGATCAGCGAGCACGAGCTCGTGGTGATGACCACCGAGCTCGACGACATGCATCACGACTCGATGCCGAAGATGTACGAGTCGGTCGCCGAGTGGGCCGAGCTCGGGAAGAGCCGGATCGGCAGCAAGACCGCGACCCGGCGGGGCTTCCTCACCGGCAGCGGGCTCGCCATCGGCGGCCTGATCCTCGCCGCGTGCGGTTCGAGCAAGAAGTCGGGCGACTCGTCGACCACGGCGCCCGGCGCGACGTCCACAACCGGTGGAGCGAACAGCGACCTCGCGATCGCGGCCTTGGCCACGTCGCTCGAGAACCTCGCGATTGCGACCTACCAAGGCGGCATCGACGCCGCGACGGCCGGCAAGCTCGGCAAGGTACCGCCGGCAGTGGTGACGTTTGCGCAGACGGCGCAGCAGCAGCACAAGGACCACGCGGCGGCGTGGAACGCGATCCTCAGTGGTGCAGGGAAGCCCACCGTGAAGGGCGTCGACATGACGGTGAAGACCGGTGTGATCGACCCCGCGTTCGCGAAGGTCACCGACGTCGCGGGTCTCGCGATGCTCGCGTTGCAACTCGAGGAGGTCGCAGCTGCGACGTACCTCGAGAGCATCGCTCTCCTCAAGTCAGCGGGAGGCATCGCGACGTCGGCCTCGATCCATCCGGTCGAACTGCAGCACGCCGCGATCCTCAACTTCGTGCTCGGTCAGTACCCCGTGCCGCGAAGCTTCTCGACGACCGACGGCGCGCGCGGGCTCACCGACAAGATCGGCTGACTCGCCCGACCTCACGCCGGGCGAAGCGAGTGTGAGGCCTGCTCCTCCCCGAGCGGGCCTCTTACTCGCGCCAGACCCAGTCCGAGACTCTGGCAACCGTCGGCTTCGACATCTACGTTGGCAGCATGGCGACAGAGCGGCCGGCATTCCGAATGGGACGGCTCGACCACGTGCACATCCGCGTGCCTGATCGCGCGGAGGCGGCGCGCTGGTACGCGGAGCACCTCGGATTCGAGCCCGTCGACACCTACGACTTCTGGGCGAGCGGGTTCGAGGGGGGTCCGCTCCAGATCTCGGCCGACGGTGGGAAGACGACGCTGGCGCTGTTCGAAGTCAGTGAGGGTCACCCGATGGTGCGGCAGCAGACCGGTGTGGCCTTCAGCGTCGACGCGGACACGTTCATGTCGTTCGCCCGCTCGCTGCCCTGCGGGCTCGACAAGCCGGGCGGCGAGCGTCTGACGATCACCGATCTCGTCGACTTCGACATGTGCTTCGCGTTCGATCTCGTCGACCCCTGGGGAAATCAGTACGAGCTCAATTGCTACGACTACGACCGGGTGCGGGCCGAGCTGGTCGAGGCTGACGCGGTCGCAGCCGTCCGCTACTGGCCACGCGAGATCTACACGGCCTACCTCGACTCCGCGTCGTCGTAGGCGAGCCCGGCGAATGGTCTCGCTGGTGACGCGCAACTGAGGCGCGGACCTGCCATCCTGGCAGTCGTCGGTGTTCCTCTCGGCCGTATTGCGGCCCATTGCGCAGAATGGAACATTTCATGAATGGCGCGGTACGCACCCTGATCCGGAAGCTGTCGGTCGCCGTCCTGGTGGTGACCGCCGTCGCGGCCGGCTACGTCGCGCACGGGGTCGGCGGGGTGTCGTCGGATCATGCGGCCAAGGCGCCGGCCGTGGCGAAGAAGTTCTCTGCGTCCGATCTGTTGCGCGTCGCGTCGACCCAGGCGATCGGTCCCGCGACCTTCCCGAACAGCACCATCCACATGCGTTTCACCGGGATCACGAGCGGCGCTCCGGACGCCAACCACTCGACCGACATCCCGGTGTCGTCGTTCCAGTTCGGGGTGGCTCGCGCCGTTTCGGCATCTCCGCACACGGCCTCGAAGCCAAACGTGTCGGAGATCACGCTCACGCACACCATGGACGCGTACAGCACGAAACTGCTCAACAGCGCGCTCAGGGGTACGGCCACATCGACGACGCCCGTCGTGACCTTGTTCTTCACTGCCACCGGTACGTCAGGGCCGTACGACTACCTCACGATCACGCTCGCCAACGTGCTCGTCTCGGGATACTCCATGAGCAGCGGGGGCGAGGTGCCCAGTGAGTCGGTCTCGCTGAACTTCGTCAAGATGACGATCACCTCGCACTTCCCGCAGACCGCCACGCAGACCGTCCTCTACGACGCCTCGGCGCCCTAGCGTCGTCCCGCAACCCATCACCAGGTGGGGCGGACGGGCGGGAGCTCGCCGTCGCCGGCCTGCGACAGCACGCGTACGAGGTCGCGCCGAAGCCGCTCGAGCTTCGTCGCGCCAATGACTCCCGCCCATTCCGCTTCGATGTCGGCGTAGATCTGCTCGACCGTCACCAGCAATCTCTTGCCTCGCGCGGTGAGGCTCACCGGTCGTTGTCGCGCGTCGTCGACGGATGACCCGCGTCGGACGTAGCCGGCAGTCACCATCGTTTCCACCAGCTTCGACGCGGCCTGTTTGGTCGTGCCCATGAGCACGGCGAGCTCGGTCGAGCTGGTCGGCTTGTCGCGGGCGGCGAGCAGGACGAATCCGAACGCGGGCCGCACGTCGGTCCAGCCCGCAGTTGCCAGCCGTTCGTGCAGGCCGTCGATGAGCGACCGATAGGCGATGGCAAACAGGCGCGCGAGGGGTACCGGCTCCGTCGAGCGGGCCATCACTCAGCCCATGGTGGCGTGAAGACCGCACCGTCCGCGGTCTGGGCCTGGCCACCGACCGGGAGGCAGCACACCAGCCGGAGGGCTTCACCGCCGAGGTTGCTCAGCTCGAACCCGACGCCGGCCGGGACGACGATCGCGTCGCCGGGCGCCGCCTCGTCGTGCACGCCGGCGATGGTCACCGAGGCCGTTCCCTCGAGGACGACGAACACCTCTTCGCGAGTCAACGAATGGGGCGTCGCGGGAGTGCCGGGAACGATCTCGACGATCCAGACCGCAGTATCGACGGAGCCGAGTGTCGGCGTTGCGAGCGACGTGAAGCGGGCCCCGCCGAGATCGTGAGTCGGCGCGGCGGGAGCACGTAGGACAGCCATGTCATCTCCAATAGTCAACCGAGTGGAACATTTGCATGCTGCCACACTTCGACCGTAAGGTCAACCTTGTTGACTATTCGTGGAAGGGCGTCGGCTCCTACGGGTGGTTTGACGACGTCCGGCTCTTGTGCCGGCGGTACTCGAGATACGGCGGGAGCAACGAGACCACCGCAATGACCGCGACGATCGGCAGGATGTACCGGTCGACGTTGTGGATGTGCTCGCCCAGGTAGTAGCCGAGCAGGCTGATCCCGCCGGCCCAGAGGAGCGCGCCGACGGCGTTGAACACGAAGAAGGTGTGGCGCCGCATTTCGCTCACGCCGGCGAGGATTGGAGTGATCGTGCGGACCACAGGCACGAAGCGTCCGAGGATGATCGCTTTCGGACCCTGGCGCTCGAAGAAGTCGTGGGATCGCTGCTCGTACTCGGGCTTGAAGTAGCGGGCGCCGGGCTTGAAGAGCCGAGGACCGAAATGCTCGCCGATCTCGAAGCCAAGTTGTGAGCCGACGACAGCGACGGCGAACGCGCCGAGGGCTACCGCGACGATGTTGAGATGGAACCGGTTCGTCGCCGCGAAGAGGCCGGCGGTGAACAGCAGCGAGTCGCCGGGCAACGGCGCGGGGAAGATGCCCGACTCGATGAAGATCACGATGAGCAGGCCGACGAGCCCGAACGTGTCGATGAGGTGCTTGGGGTCGAGGAAGCTCATGGTCGCGAGGGCCTCATGATCCACTGCTATTCATGGTCGGACTCCTTGTCCCGGTCATTCAGCAAAACTTCGACAACGACGACGATGCCGAGCACGCTCGTCGCGAGCACCGCGACCATGCCGACGAGCAGGGACGTGCTCATCGGGCCGGCGCACGCGGGAGCAACTGGCTGACCGCGCGCGCGTAGCGATCGGCGTCCGGCGCCGTGAGTGTCCCGGCGGGAAGCTCGACGACGAACGCCGTGGTCGGGGGGAGCGTCGCGTTCTGCCAGCTGGCGACGCTCCCCGGGTAGCGGGTGAGCTGTTGGAAGGGAAGGCCGACCAGCTGCGCGTACCGGCGTTCGATCGACGGATCGCCGCCCGAGAGATCGACGAGATCTTGGTGCTGGTGGAACCAGATCGTCACGTCGGGACGGACGCGTGTGAGGAATCCGGCGATGATCCGGCTCTCAGGCTCCGACAGCGGGCGCGCGCCGGAGTACTCCTCGACGCCCGGGTGTCCGAGCGGTTGCCAGGCAGTGGGAAAGTTGCGATTCAGATCGACGCCGTCGGCGTTGTCGCGCGTTCGCGCGGCGGCACCGTCGGGGTTCACGTTGTCGACGACCCACAGGTCGAGCGCCGTCGGCGAAGGTAGTTGCTCCAGGCGTTGCGTCACGGCGATACCGGCGGGCTCGTTGCCGTGAATGCAGCCGACGACCACGATGCGGCGCGTGGCGGCCGCGCCGAGGAGATGTACCGCCGTGATCGGTCGGCCCTGAACGGAACGACCGAGGATGACGCGCGTGACCTGCGCCCGCCGCCGGACCGGCGTCGCGACCGACGTCGCGACCGACGTCGTCGATCGTTGGCGGCGCGCGGTTGATCGCGGCATCGCATGCGCGTCGGTGTCGGCACCGCCGCACGCGCTGCAGAACGCGCACAGCATGACGGCCAGACCCACCCAACGCCGCGTCATCGCGTGATTCCGGTGTGGCCGATCGAGTAGCGCCCGGGTTGTGGCCACACGCAGAGGCCGTGTGGACCTTGCCCGACCGGAATGGTCGCGATCACGTGGCCGTCGACGGTGGAGATCGCGTACACCGCAGCCGAGAAGCGTCCGGAGAGCCACAGGACTTTGCCGTCGGCCGACACGCCTCCCATGTCGGGAGTGCCGCCCGGGATCGCCCAGGTGCGGACGATCTGGCGCGTGTGGAAGTCGATGACGCTGATCGTTCCTGCGCCGCGATTGGTGACGTAGAGAAAGCGCGCGTCACGGCTGGGATACAGGCCATGAGCGCCCGCGCCGGTCGGCAGGAACCCTTCGATCCCGAACGTCCGGGCGCTGAGCTCCCACACGCCGTTGGAGCTCATGTCCGCGACGTAGAACGTCGCGCCGTCGGCGCTGAGCTTGACGTCCTGCGGTCTCGGAGCGGTGCCCCGGTTCGGCAAGGTGATCGTCGCCCGGATCGACTGGTGCGCGAGATCCACCACGAGCATCTGCCCCGAGAACTCGCAGCTGGCGAGGGCGAATCGCGCGTCGGCCGTGTAGTCCATGTGGTCGACGCCGATGCACGGGACCGGCACGCTCTTGATGAGCTTCATGGTGTGCGGGTCGCGGAAGTCGAGCTGCCGGCGAGCTTCGGCGACGACGATCGCGTACCGTCCGTCGGCGGTGAAATAGAGGTTGTACGGATCGGTGACGGGGATGTCGGGGCCGCGGCGCGTGCCGGTGCGCGGATCGATCGGCGTGAGGCTGTTGCCGCGGTCGTTGTCGACGTACAACGTCTTGAAGTCCCACGACGGCGTCACGTGCTGGGGGAGAGCCCCGACGGCGAAGTGATCGATCACCTTGTACGTGGTCGGGTCGATGACGTCGACCGTGTTCGACCCGCTATTGGGGACGTAGATCAGTGGACGCGCACGCGCGGCTTCTGCACTCAAGGCGTTCGCTCCCGCGTGCGCATAGACGTTCACGCCGTCGGCGCCCTGCGGTACGAGCTCGCTGACTGTGTTCAGCGTCGAGCCCGCGGTCTTGCCGCCGACGAGGATCAACCGACCGCCGGCGTCGACGAGCGCGGCGTCGGATCGCGCGGTGATCAGGGTCCCCGCGTTGCGGACTTGGTGTGTGACGGCGTCGATTGCGACGATGCCTGCCTGCGGCCGGCGGGCGCCGTCCTGCCCACCGGCGATGATGACCTCGTTCCCGATGCCGGTTGCCGCCGCATGACTCAGCGGCGCGGCGAGATCACCGACCTTGGTGACGGCCGCCGATGCAGGGTCGAACGAGTAGATCGCGGTGCTTGCGTGGGCGGTCGGTGTCATTCCCCCCGCAATGACGAGGCGCCCGGCGGCCGCGCCGACCGCGGCGTAGCGCAGTGCGATGGGAAGGTGGGCCACGACGCGGGCGGTGTGGTCGGCGCCGTACGCGACGACCGTGTCGAGCCACGCGGCGCCGGTGTAGCCGCCGACGACGTAGGCCGTGTCTCCGATGGTCGCCGCCAGCGAGTCGGATGATGGCGCCGGTAGCCGGCCGACCGTCGATGACGCGCCGTTCGCGTCGATGCGGACGATCGCATCGAGTTGGCGTACTCCGTCGCCGCCACCGAAGAGGTAGAGGCTCTTGCCGAGCACCGCACCGGCGGAGTCGTGGAACGCGGTCGGGAGGTTCGGCAGCGTGTGCACGCTCCCACCGGTGATCGATCCGACACGCGCGGTCGATGTGCTCGACGCGTCGAGTCCGGCCGCGAAGAGCACGTGCGTGCCGACCGCGCCGGCCGCGGGGTCGGCCACTGCGTGCGCAAGGCTCGCAACGACGGTCTCCCGGTACGTCAGCGCCTTCGCCGCGGCTTTTGCAGGCGGGAGCGCGGTCGACGTGGACGTCACCCGTGGGACGGGCGGAATGGTCGACGCCGAGCCGGTCTTGTTCGAAGACGAACGAGTTGACGCGATGGTCACGACCACTGCCGCCGTGACGATGATCGTGGCGACTGTGAGGGTGCGTCGAAGACGCGCCCGGCGGGACGTTCGCGGGCGGCTCGGTTGCATCGGATCAGACGTCACGCAGGACCGAAAGTTGGGGCTCGTCGGCCTTGCGAACTGCCAGCGTTGCCGCGACGACGACGGCGGCGATTCCCACGGCCAGGGCGAGGCTCAGGTATGCCCAGGGCACCGCGAGCACACTGGGGGGCGGGTCGAAGACCCCCGTGAGGATCTTCACGAGCGCCTGACTCAGCAGACCGCCTCCGATCGCGCCGAGCGTGAGTCCCACGAAGAGCACGTATCCCGCTTCGCTCCACACGAATGCGCCCAGCTGGCGTGGACGCGCCCCGAGCGCGTGCACGATGGCGAAGGTTCGGCGACGCTCTGAGAAGCCGAGCCACAGCACGAGCCCAGTTGCCGCGGCAGCGAGGGCAAGCGCGAAGCCGAGCTCGACGCGGGTGAGGCCACCAAGGTCGACGGCGGTCAGGCTCGACGCGACGATGTGTCGCGTGTGGGTGAGGTCGGTGACGGTGACACCGGTCCCGAGTTGGCGGCGGACGTCGTCGGCGATCGGCGCGGGGGACCTGCCGCCGGTGTTGACCAGGAAGAGCCCGACGGCGCTGCTATGGGTACGCGCGGCGACGTAATCACGATTCGCCAACATGAAGCTGTCACGCGGCGCGGTCGGGAACTCCTTGCCGACGCCGACGTAGTGGAAGGTCACGGGTATGTACTGCTTGGTCCGTGCGTCTTGCAGTCGTAGCGTGATCCGATCGCCGGGCTGGAGCTGGAAGTCCTTCACCGTCTCGGCACTCACGATGATGTTGTCCGGATGTTGCGCGAGTCGCTGCATGAGTTGACGCGCGCTACCGCCCTGGAAGTACGCGTTCTGAAGCTTCGCGGCGTCGACGACCGTCGCCGGGTTTAAGCCGAACAGGTCTTGCAGATCGGAGCCCACATATGCGTAGCGATGCTGCAGGGGTTCGACCTGCGCGACTCCGGGGATCCCCTGCAACGTGGCGGCGAACGAGGGACCGACCGCGACGCCGGGAGGCTCCGTGACTGTGACGTCGGCGCCGTTGGTGAGGACTGCGTCGACGACGGCTTGTTGGCGGTAGGTTGCGTTGAAGATCGCGGTGGACGCCGCGAAGGTGGCAGTGAGCCCTACCAGCGCCACCCCACGGGCGAGGAGCCGCCTCTGGCGTTGCATGCTCGCGGCCACGGTGCCGGCGAGTGGGCCCGCGAGCGGACGCGTTGCGATGCTCAAGGCTCGGCGTCCGCGCCGCAACATGAATTCGGCGCTACGCCACGCGAGCAGACCACCACCGATCCACATGAGCGCGGGTCCGGCGAACGCCCAGTAGTTGACGGAGATCGCGGGGACGCCTTCCGGGGCGAGGACGAGCTTGTACCCGCCTCGACTCGTGAGCCAGAAGATGAATGCGCCCGCTCCGAAGAGCCAGAAGTCGAGGCCCGATCGGGCCCAGCGCGGCGCTCGCGTGCGGTCGACCTGGCGTCGGGCTGCGCTCACCGTCATGTTGCGGGCGTCGATCCACGCCGGTCCGGCAATGGCGGCAGTCGCGACGACGAAGCCACCGAACGCGGCGGCGGCCGCCCAGCCGATTGCCGACGCGGTGTCGGTGCCGAAGCTCGCGCTTCCGAACGCGGCCGAGCCGATGATGGAGGCCGCGACGAGCCCGATCGCGGCACCAAGCACGCCGACCAGCGCGGTCTCGGCCAGCGCGAGGCAAACGAGTTGAGTCGTGGTTGCGCCACGAGTACGGAGGAGTGCCTGTTCGCGCCGACGCCGGTCGCGACCGGCGGCCGCGCCGGTCGCGGTGAGGAGGCCGGCGAGGATCGCGCCGGGGAGTCCCAGAAACAGGAACAGCACCTGGGCATAGAGCGCGTCGGAGCGCGCCGACGCCAGCGTCGCCGCGAGGTTGTTCCCCACCTTGCCGGCGCCTGCGAGTGCCACCTCGAGGTTGTTGGAACGTCCGAGCACGTTGGAATACGCGGCCGACGGATCGGTCGGCAACGTATGACTGATGCGCGTGTGGATCTGGGTCTTGACGAGATCGGGACGCAGTGTGGCGAGCGGATCGAAGATGCGGTGCCACTCGGCTTCGGGCACGAGGAGCACGTTGTCGGGGGGTGCCTGCGCCGTGGCGCCCGGGGGCGCGCCGACGGTCTGGAACAGCGCGTCGGCCGACGGCAGGTCGATCACGCTGTCGGCCTTGATCGTGACCGACGGCATCCCGGCCCGGCCGATGGTGATCGTGTCACCCGGCGCCACGTGGAGATTCGCCGCCGTCTGCTGCGCGACGAGCACGCCGTGCTGCGGTCCGATGAGCGTACGGATCACAGCCGGGAATGTCGAGCGGTAGTTGTCGGGTATGCCGAGAACGAATCCCGAACCCGTGGTCTGTTGTGTCCCGCCCGTCGTCGCCTGCAGGCTGGTCGTCTGTCCGAACTCAACGGGCAGCGCGGCTTGCACGCCCGGATAGGTGCGCACGGCGCGCAGCAGCTGTGGGCCGCTCCCGGTGGCGGTGGTCTCGACCTGCCAGTCGACGGGAACGTTCGCGACCGATCGCTGCGTCATCGTCGCCTTGCTATGCGCAAGGAACGCGCCGAGCGACGCGAGCATGGCCACCGCGACGGCAACTCCCGTCGCGGTCGCGCCGACTCTGCCTGCACGACGACGAAGCTGGCCGCGGATCCAGACGAGTGCGATCACGGCGTCAGCTCGTCGAGGAAGAGGCGCCCGTCGGCGACCCGCCAGCGAGTCGTGAGCCGGGCGGCGACTTCGGCGTCGTGCGTCGCGACCACGAGCGCGGCCCCCGAGCGCGTCGCTGCCGAGATGAGCGCGTCGACCACCGCGGCTGCGGTGTCGTGATCGAGCTGACCGGTCGGCTCATCGGCCAGCAAGAGCCGTGGTCGACCGGCGAGTGCTCGCGCCACGGCGACGCGCTGAGACTGTCCGCCGGAGAGCTCGTCGGGCAACTTGGCCGCAATGCCTTCGAGGCCTAGCGCGGCCAACGCCGCGTGCGCGGCATCGTTGGCAGTGCTCGGATCGGTTCCGGCGAGGAGCAGCGGCAACGCAACGTTCTCGAGGACGTCGAGCGCCGCCAACAAGCTCGACGCTTGGAACACGACGGCGACAGGACCAGGTCGCAACGCCGCGCCGGCGAGGGCCGGCCACTCGAGTGTTCCCGCCGTCGGCGTATCGAGACCTGCCAACAGATGGAGCAGCGTCGATTTACCGGAGCCGGAAGGCCCGACGAGGGCGACGAGCTGACCTGCCGCGATCTCGCAGGTCGCGTGATGCAACGCGACGACTGCGGTTCGCCCCCGACCGAAGGTGCGCGCCAAGCCGGCGCAGCGCACCAGTGGCTCCGTCGCCACGGAGGGCTCGTCGAGGCTCAGCGGATCCAGTCGCGCCTTCATGCGTCGATTTCCCCATCTCGTAAGCGAATGATGCGGTGCGCGCTCATGGCCACCGCGTCGGAGTGCGTGACGACCACGACGACGTGACCCGAGGCGGCGTGCTCGTCGAGCAGCGCGATCACGCCGGCGGCGGTCGTCGTGTCGAGCTCGCCCGTCGGTTCGTCGGCCAAGAGCACCGTTGGGTCGTTGGCCAGCGCCACCGCGAGGCCGGCCCGAGCCACTTCGCCACCCGAAAGTGTGGACGGCCAGGCGCTCGCGCGGTCGCCGAGACCGAGTCGCGCCAAGAGCGCATCGGCGCGGGAGCCGTCGGCGTTCCCCGCGAGCCGCTGGGCAAGCAGTATGTTGTCGCGCACGCGCAAATGGTCGACGAGATTGGCGTTCTGCCACAACACGCCGACGTGCCGCGCCCGCATTCGAGCGCGCTCGGCTTCGGGTTTGCGCGTCAGCGCAACGCCGTCGATCCGAACCGTTCCACCGTCGGGCTCGTCCAAACCAGCGAGGCAGTTCAGCAACGTCGACTTTCCCGATCCCGAAGGGCCCGTGATGGCAACCAGCTCTCCCGCGTCGATCTTCAATGTCACGCCCGCGAGCGCGACGGTCTCCTCACCCCCGGCATGAAAGAAGCGGAAGAGGCGATCGGCTTCGAGCACCGTCATCGCGCGCTCACTTCCACACGACCGAATTGGTCACGGCCTTCCAGGGATCGACGTTGTCGGAACCTTTCGCGCTCGACAGGGTGATCGTGAGGAGCGTGCCCTTGTGCCAGAAGAGGTAGCGCTCGACATCGAGCGCAACGGCCTTGCTCGTCACGGGATCTATGCCGCTGGTCGCGGTGTAAACAATCCGTATCGCCCGTCCGGATGTGCGCGTCACTGATTCGATCTTGATCAGTTTGAATCCCGCGATCGAACTCAACGTGCCCGACACTAGTGACTGCGCCGAAGCGATCGTCGGCGCGGACGCGACCGTCGCGGTCGTCAGTTCCATGGCGTTGTAGTTCTGACTGAAGGTGATCGCGGTCGCGGTCTGGCGTCGCGACCAACCCTGCGGGAAGTTGACCGAATATCCGCCGGCCACCGACGTATACGGCACGAACACCTGATTGTCGGGAATGTCGCCCGGTGGCACCACTTCGACCGCGTTGGGATTGGGAGCTCCGTGGACGGTGGTCGTCGCACCGCCGGACGAGTTGGTCGGCGACGCAGACTTCGACGAGCCGCACGCCGCCAGCAGCACGGCGCCGATCAAACCGATGAGTATTCGTCGCGTCGAACGACGCATGGCAGCTCCTGTGCGAGAGGTGACTATGGGGCCACTCTGACGGCCGGTGCCCCAAGGGCCGGTCCGCGTCAGGCAAACCCGCGGCAAAACCGGGTCGACTCGGCCGACGCGCGCTGCTGCGGTCGGGACGGGCCTTCTAAGCTCCGATCCGTGCGGAGCGAGGCGCGCATTCTGATTGTCGAGGATGACGAGGGCATCGGCGCCAACCTGCAGCGCGCGTTGGCTTCCGACGGCATCGACGTCGAGTGGGGTCGCACCGTCGCCGAAGCGGCTTCACTGGCGCGCCAGCACCGACCTGACCTCGTGCTCCTCGATCTCGGGCTGCCCGACGGTGATGGCCTCGATTTCTGCCGCGCGCTTCTCGCCGCTCAGCCCGCGCTCCCGATCATCATGTTGACGGCGCGCGATGCCGAGATCGACGTTGTGGTCGGTCTCGACAGCGGCGCGGTCGACTACGTCACGAAACCGTTTCGGCTGGCGGAGCTGGCCGCGCGAGTGCGCACCCACCTCCGACGCGTCGCGAGCAGCGACGACCGGATCGTCCTCGGCGACCTCATCGTCGACCGTGGCGCGCGCATCGCCTCGATTGCCGGCTCGGCCGTCGATCTGCGCGCGAAGGAGTTCGATCTCCTCGCCGGTCTCGCCGCGGTTGCCGGCACCGCCCTTCGCCGCGAGGACCTCATGGCGGAAATCTGGGATGAGCACTGGTTCGGTTCCACCAAGACCCTCGACGTCACGGTCTCGAGCGTGCGCCGCAAGCTCGACGTCGGGAAAGTGGGTGCGGTCGTGATCACGACACTTCGCGGCGTCGGTTACCGGCTCGAACGCGCGTGAGGCCGCGCATCCTCGCGGCCATTGTCGGCGTTGCGTTGTTGGCCGTCGCCGCGCTCGCCATCCCGTTGGCGCTGCGGCTCGGCGAGGACGCGCGCGCGCAGACGGTTGCGCGTCTCGAGCGGGCCGCGCTCGCGGCGATGACGCGCGTTCCCGATCACGTCACACCGCAGACCGACATGAACCTGCCCGACCTCGCGTCCGACGGCGACCTCGCCGTCTACGACACGAGCGGCATTCGCCGCGGTGGTGAGGGGCCCGCGCACGCCGACATCGTCGTCCGGCGCGCGTTGGCCGGCCATACCAACAGCGGCCGATCGCGGTCTTCGATCGAGGTTGGTGTCCCCGTCGTCCGGGGACTGCGTGTGATCGCGGCGTTCCGCGCGGCCGAGCCGATCGGCGTGACCGACAGCCAGGTCCGACGTCAGCGCATCAACATCGTGCTGTTCGGATTGGCCTCGGCGGTCATTGCGGTGCTCGTCGGCCTGGGTGTGTCGGCCGCGCTGACGCGGCCGCTGCGGCGTTTGCGAACCGCTGCGACTCGTCTGGGTCACGGTGACTTCACGGTTCGCGCCCCCAGGTCCGGTATTGGTGAGGTCGACGACGTGGCGAAGGCCCTCGACGAGACCGCGGTACGGATCGGCGACCTTGTCGAGCGTGAACGGACGTTCAGCGCCCACGCGTCACACCAGTTGCGCACTCCGCTCGCGGCGCTGCGGTTGTCGGTCGAGACGGAGTTGGTGAAGCCCCGACCCGACCCGAGCACCACGCTGCATGAAGTGTTGATCGAAGCCGACCGCCTCGAACAGACGATCAATGATCTGCTGCTTCTGGCGCGCGGCACCGTCGAGCGCGGTCCTGTCGATCTCGAGGCGGTGGCCCGGGACGCAGAGCAACGCTGGCACGGTGCGTTCGCGGCCGTGTCGCGACCGATACGGGTGCTTGTGCATCGTGACGCGACGTCGAACGCACACGCGTCGACGACGGCGCTGGCCCAGATCGTCGACGTGCTCCTCGGCAACGCGCTCCGTCATGGCTCCGGTGTCGTCACCATCACCGTGCGGTCGGGGACCGAGGGTGGAGCGATCATCGCGGTCGAGGACGAAGGACCCGGGATTCTCACCGACCCCGACACGGTCTTCACTGCGCCCGCGCTGGGTGGGCATGGTTTCGGCCTGCCGCTCGCGGCTGCTCTCGCCCACGCCGAAGGGGCGCGCGTTCGCCTTGCCAACCGCGGCCCGCATCCGGTGTTCGAGCTGACCCTGCGGTAACGGTTGGCGCCGGCGTCCCCACGAGCCTGCCTCAGCTGCGCGTCGGCCCGTTACGTGGGGCGGGTGCTCCGAGCGGGTTTGCGGCTCAGCATCCTGTGGTGGGCATGGTCTGCCTACGCCTGGCTGACGAACACGCTCGATCCCGAGGAGGGCGGCGTGCGGATGGCGATGTTCGCCGCCATCGCCGCGATGCTCATCGCGTCATTGGCGGCGCCGCGCTGTATCTCCTCGCGCACGTCGCGTTCCGACTGCGCATCGGCGGCGGGCTCGGGCGCGGGCGACCGATCGCGCGTCTGGTGCTGCTCGCCTTCTGCCCGTTGCGACCCACGTGCCGGCCGCGGGTGCACTCGGTATGGTCGCCGCCGTCTGCGTCGCGCTCATCGTCTACGAGGTGACGCGGCACCGCGCCAGCCGCGCGCTCATCCGCGCCCGGCGCGGCGCGTTGAGCACCGACGACTTCAATCATCTAGAAGGCGAATGACGCTCGATCTCAGGAATCGGGCGCGAAGATCAGGTCGAGCGTCTTCTGTACCGAGCGGTCGACATCGCCAATGGTGATGCGTCCGAGCGCCCACGATCGCAGGCGGGTCGCCAGCACGCTGTTGACGGTCTCGACGATCGCGGCCGCGGTCTCGGGGTCGGTCGAGGACAACGCGTCCGTGAGCGTGCCGACGTTGCGCTGCGCGAACTGGTCGAACAACGCGCGCGCGTTCGGATCGGGTGAGCTCTCGATCACGATCTCGACGCGCATCATCTGCGGATAGCGCTCGAACGCCCGGACTGCGCGGCGCATGAGCGCACGCAGTTCGGTCTCGTCGTTGCGTCCTCGCGCGCGCTTCGACGGTTCACCGACCGGAAAGTCGCCGGCCCACTCGAGGAGCGCCGCCGCGTAGAGGTGCTCCTTCGAAGTGAAGTAGCGGTAGACCGTGGCCAGCGCGACGCCGGCCTCCTGCGCGATGTCGCGCATCTGGATCGCGTCGTATTCCCCGCGCTCCAACAGCGTGATCGCGGTTCGGACGATCCGGTCGCGGCGTTCCTGTTGGCTGCGGGGCAGGGCCGCGGGATCGACGGCGACCGCAACGACCGGGGCTGGCATAGAACGAGAATCTTATACTAGTCTCGAGCCATGACGAAGAGCAGCCGCTACACCCTCATCTCGTCCGACACGCACGCCGGCGCGAGCCACAAGACGTACCGGGAGTACCTCGACCCGAGGTTCCAGGACGACTTCGACGCGTGGCGCGAGAAGTACAAGAACCCGTGGAAGGACCTGCGCGACACCGACCTGCGCATCCGCAACTGGGACAACGACCGGCGCGACGCCGACCAGCACGCCGACGGTGTCGTCGCGGAAGTCGTGTTCCCCAACACGGTGCCGCCGTTCTATCCGGGCTTCGTGTTGTTCGCGGGGCCACCCAAGCCCGACGACTACGAGCACCGTCGTGCCGGCCTGCAGGCGCACAATCGCTGGCTCGTCGACTTCTGCGCGAGCCGGCCCGGCATGCGCGCCGGCATCGGGCAGATCTTCCTCAACGACGTCGATGACGCCATCGAAGACGCGACGTGGATCAAGGAGCACGGGCTGCGCGGTGGGGTGCTCATTCCCAACATCGCACCCGACGTCAAGTGGGTGAAGCCGCTCTACGACTCCTACTACGACCCGCTGTGGGCCGCGTGCCAAGACATGGACATCCCGGTCACGTTGCACGGTGGCACCGGTTCACCCGACTACGGCAAGTACTCGGCGACCCCGATGATCATGATCTCCGAGGTGGGGTTCTACAGCCTGCGCCCGTTCGTGCACATGCTGCTCTCGGGCGTGTTCGAGCGCTTCCCGCGGATGAAGTTCGTGATGACCGAAGCTTCGGCCGCGGTGTTCCCACCGCTGCTCAAGCAGCTCGATCAGACGATCGCCAACGTGCGCAAGGGTGAGATCGGCGAGCTCAAGTACACGTCCGACAACGCGGTCCCGCGGTCGGCGTCGGAATACTTCATGCAGAACGTGTGGATCGGCGCGAGCTTCCCCGGCCCGGCCGACTGGGCGGCTCGTTCGGTGCTCGCACCGGGCCGCTTCATGTGGGGGAACGACTATCCGCACGACGAGGGTTCGGCGCCGTACACGAAGGAGACATTGCGCGCGGTGTTCCACGACGTTGGCGAGGCGGAGCTGCGTGACGTGCTCGGCGGCAACGCGGCCACGCTCTACGGCTTCGACCTCGACGCGCTCGCGCCGCTCGCCGAGCAGTACGGCCCGACGGTCGCCGAGCTCGCGTCCCCGCTCACCGAGCTGCCCGACAAGCCGAATGCTGCACTCCTGCGCGCCACCGCGAAGGCCGGCGCTTTGACCCTGTAGGGCCGGGATCGTAGGTTCAGTGCATGCAGACCGGTGATCACGTCGCAGACTTTGCGTTGCCCGACCAGACGGGCGCGGTTCGTCACCTCAGCGAGTTCCTCGCGTCGGGACCGATCGTGCTCTTCTTCTATCCCGCGGCAATGACCTACGGGTGCACGAAGGAGAGCTGTCATTTCCGCGACCTGAAGGCCGAGTTCGATGCGGTTGGGGCGACCCGAATCGGGATCAGCGCCGATCCGGTCGACAAGCAGCTCCAGTTCTCGGAGAAACACGGCTTCGACTACCCCTTGCTCTCCGATGTCGATCGCACGGTCGCCGAAGCCTTCGGCGTCAAGCGGCGTTCGAACCTGCTGAGGGTCAAGCGCTCGACGTTCGTGATCGACACCGACAACACGCTGCTCGCGGAGCTGCACAGCGAGGTCAGCATGAACTCGCACGCCGACAAAGCCATCGAAGCCCTCCGCGCGCGCCCGGCCTGACTCGATCGCCTCACTCGATCGCGATGCTCGTTACCAGGGCGACTTGATCGTCAGCTGAATCAGGAGCGCGGTCGCGACCTGGGCCGCCAATGTGTATCGGACCCGGCGTACGGTCAACGGGCCTACGGCGCCGTACGCGATCGACGCGGCTGCGAGCAACAGCCACGGCATGAACGGCAGCCAAATGCGCTCGACCTCGGCCTTTGACATCCCGCTGAGGTCGGCGAGGGCCACGACCGCGAGCGCGCTGCCCGCGAGCAGCCAGGTTGCGCGATCGCGCAGGTGCGCGAGACCGATTGCTGCGGCAGGACCGACGGCCAAGGCGAGAGCGGCGAGGTCGGCAACGAGAAAGTAGGCGTACGGACGCCGGCTTGCGACGCCCGCGCCGTAGCGCTGGTGCGCGAGCTGCAAACCGGCGAGCCAGGAGAACCCCGCCGCGAGGAACGTGAGGAAAACGGCTCCGCACGCGAACGCGGCGACGACCATCGGTCGCACCCGGCGCCGATTCCACGCGACCACGAGCGGGACCACGGCGAGCAAGACCAGGCCGTAGGAGAGGAACGCGGTCAGTCCGAAGAGCAACCCGCCGGTGCATGCGTACAGGTCGGACGGGCGACCACGGCAGCCGGTCGCGAGCACCAGCAGGGCGACAGCCGTGGCCGACACGCCGGCGAAGAACGCGTCGCCGCTGGTCGCCAGCCAGATGGCACCCGGGAACAGCACGAGAAACGGTGCCGCGGCCCGCGCTCGTTGTTCGCCGGCCACGTCGCGCAGTGCGACCAGCGCCGCCACTCCCGCGAGTGATCCCACGGCGATGTACAGCGTCGCGGCGGCGCCCGCGCCGTGCCACCCGGCTCGGTTGATCACCCACAGGATCAGCTCCATCGCCGGCGGGTGGCTCTGCGTGTGCAGGTTGTACGAGCGAATACGCGCGGGGAACGTTGTCAGGAACTGATGCGGCGACACGATGCGCGCGGCCGTGGCCGCATACTCGGTGTGCACCGGGGCGACGAGTGACTGCCAACCGTCGAAGAGATCGAGCGTGATGGCCCAGACCGCGGTGGACGCGGCGACGACGCCGAGCAGCGACAGCCAACGCAGGCGCGATGCCGCGAGCGGCAGCAACCGCACTCCGAGCATGCCGAACGCGATCGCCGGCAGGACGCGGTAGGAGCCACCCCAACGCGGATACCCCGTGAGCGGCGGCGAGTCGATCTGCATGTGCACACCCGCGAGCAGCAGGACCGCTCCCGTGACGGCGGCCACGACAATCAATCCGCTCCAGGCGCCGAGCGCAACGATCGTCGGCGTGAGACGTGATCGGCGCGCCGCGGGCGCATTGCTGAGTTCCGGCGGCGGATCCAGCGTCGAATGGACCACAGTCGGCGCGGTCGTCACGACAGTGACTCGGGCGGCGACGGCTCTCGCGCACTGCGCCGACGGAGCGCGATGACCGCGATCCACACGGTGCAGACCGCCCACACGATCCCGATCGCGGTCAGGACCGCGGTCGCATAGTCGAGAGGAGAGAGCGACGGATTGTCGGGAATTCTTCCGTAACCGTGGAGCGGTGCCCAGGCGACCGCAACGGCGCACGCGCTGGCGATCAGCCCGGCACGGATCGGCGCGCGCCAGGGTTTCCGCACCAGCCTCACCAGGAGCCAACCGACGAGACCGACCACCGGCGCCACGATCGCGTCGTGCGCGACGTCGGCACCCACGAGCCAGGTCGCGAACTTCACCGGCTGGGTCGCGCGCGAGTTCACGAGTGCCCCGGCGATGCCGAACGCGAAGACGGGAATGCCGACGGCCATGCCGATCCAGACCGATGCTCCTCGCGGCGGCGTATCGGGCGCGACCGCGCTCATCGCACCACCAGCCGGGTCACCCATTTCGTCTGCATGACTCCCGGCCGGTCGGGTCCGATGAGTCGCAACGGGTAACCGTGGTCGATGTGCAAGGGCTCACCGTTCACGGTGGTGGCGAGGAGCGTGTCGGGGTCGTGAGCCTGCCAACGGTCGAGCTCCGACGTGCGGTAGCTCCGCCGGCGTTGCAACGACTGCACGGTCACGCGGGCGTCGTGCGGTGCACCGGCCATGTCGAGAAGGTCGCGCACCCGCACGCCACTCCACCGTTGCGACGTGCTCCAGCCGTCGACGCACGCGATCGGCAGCGCGGCGCTCGAGGTGGGAAGCGCGTGCAGCTCAGCGAGGCTCAAATCGAGGCGGTGAGCGACCTTGCCTTCGACGACCAGCCGGAAGGAGTCACTGCGCGCCGATGTGACCACGCCCGCCGCGTTTGCAGTGCGGTTCACCGGAAACCCTTGGGGTCCCGAATCGGGTCGTCGGGGTGCGAGGAGAGCGAGGCGTTGAAGCGGGCGCACCGTCTGTCCGATGGTGAACAGCGTGACCGCACCCGCGGCGCCGAACATCGTCGCGAGGAACACGCGCCGATCGCGCTCGACGACGGGTTCGTCGCGCACCCGAGTGCGTGCGAGCGCGCGACGGCTCGTCGTCCACTTCGCTCCAATGTGCACGATGAGCGCGCCAATGACGATCCACGCGGTCCAGAAGTGCGTCACCGGGAAGTTGAAGGGGAACGGGTACCAGTCGCTGATGTTCGCGATCCCCGTGAAGAGCAAGAGGAGGGAACCACCGATGAGCGGCACGAGCATCAGTCGTTCGACGGCGTCAACGAGACTGTCGAATGGCGGCCAGCGAAACAGTTTCGGAAACACGGTCCAGAGCTTCGCCAAGAGCAATGGAACGCTGGCGATGCCGGTCGCGACGTGCACACCTTGAGTCACGCGGTACAGACCGACCGGATGCGTCGGCAGGAGGAACCAACTCGGAGGGTTCTGCGCGACGTGTGAAAACAGTCCCGTGACGAAGCAGATGGTGAAGCTGACTCCGAGCGCGACGCCGAGCACCGAGGCCGTGCGCTCGTCGTGGCTCGAGCTCGTGAACACCGCGGGACCTTGGGCCGCGCTCACCGGGGTCCCGCGGGATCGAGGCGCGCGAACCAACGCGAATCGCGGTGCCAACGGCTACCGATGACAAAGCCCGCGGCTTCGGCGGCCGATGCCAGCTGCTCCAACGGCAGGAACGACCATCGAAACTCCGGGCCGGGTCGTCCGTCGATCTCGAACCGGACGCGCCGCACGCGCGTTGCCGTGCCCGGCGATCTCACCTCCACCAACGCGATGCCATCGGGCGCGAGCAGCGAACGGACACGGGTCAGCAGCACCGCTGGGTCACCGCCGAGGCCCACGTTGCCGTCCAGCAGGAGCGCGGTTCCCCACCGCCCGGTTCCGGGTACCTGGTCGAACACCGAACGCCGCAATACCGGCGCGCCGCGTCGTCGGGCGATCTCGAGCGCACCCCGCGTGATGTCGATTCCGAGCACCGGGATACCTCTGCTTGCGAGCTCGATGACGTGGCGGCCCGGCCCGCAGCCAATGTCGAGCACGGCCGGTCGCACTTGATCGAGCACATCGAGGTCGGCTGATTCGGCGTCTCCGAACCAACGCTCGACGTCGACACACATCAGGGCGCCGCGTTCGTCGCGGACTCCGACGTTCATGAACGCGCCCGTGCGAGCGGCGCGTGCGAGTCGAGCCGCGCGAACGCGGCCGCGAACTCGCTGCGAGGCATGGTGGCGGCGACCTCGGCTGCATCTTCGTAGTAATCGACGTCACGCAGGTAGGGGAGCATCTCGACGTTGCACCCGTGCCGCAGCAGACTCTCGAGTTGCCGGGCTCCCGTCTCCTCCGTGCTCATCGGCACGCCCTCGAAGACAGGAAGAGCGACGTCGCAAAGTCCGATTGCCCAGTAGCCGCCGTCGTCGGCCGGCCCCAGCACCGCATCGGTCGCCGGCTGCGCCAGGATGCGCAACGCGTGAGTCAACAGCGTCGGCGTCACCTGGGGCGTATCCATGCCCACGAGCAATGCCGGACCGCCGACGGCGACAAATGCCCCGGTGAGGCGCCGAGCGAGATCTCCCTCGCACTGATGGATGACTTCGAACGGTGATGGAACCCACGCGCCCGGGTCGCCGTCGAGTACGAGCACGCGACGCGCGGCCGGTGTCGCCGTCACCGCCGCAAGGGTGTCGATCAACGCGGCCCGGGCGAGATCAGCAGCCTCCTCGGCCGTGCACGGCGGGCAGAGGCGGGTCTTGACGAGTCCCGCGCGGGGCTCCTTTGCCAGCACGATGATTGCCGCGGCGGAATCGGTCACGATGAGGACGCGCCGGCGCCGGCCGGGACATTGTTTCGCAGGACCGCTGACATGTCGCGGATCGCACGCACACTTCCGGCAAGTGTGCCCGTGACCTTCGATCTCCCGATTCGCCGGGCGTACGTAACCCGCACCTCGTCGACGTGCCAGCCGTGCGCCGCGGCCCGCATCACCATTTCGAGCGGGTAGCCGAAGCGGCGGTCGCGGATGTCGAGGCTGAGGAGATCAACGCGCCGGGCGGCACGCATCGGACCGAGATCGCGAATCTCATAGCCGGTACGAAGCCGTACGCGCCGCGCCAACACCGCGTTCGCCGCTCGCGCGTGCCACGGCCATGCTCCGGGTTCGGCATTCCGGGCGCCGAGTACCAGCCGCGCGTCGGCGCGCGCGATCGGTGTCGTCACTCGTGGCAGCTCGGCGGGATCGAGCGAACCGTCGCAGTCCATGAAGCAGACGATCTCCGCCTCGGCGGCAAGAAGGCCCGCGTGGCACGCCGCGCCGAACCCTCGGCGATGCTCGGTGACGACGCGAGCGCCGAGCGACCTCGCGATGTCGGCCGAGCCGTCGACGGACCCGTTGTCGACGACGATCGGGTCGTATCCCACGGGCATCGCCGCGAGAACGCCCGGTATCGCTTCGGCTTCGTCGAGGACCGGAAGGATCACGTCGGGCACCGAGCGAACGTACCCATCGCAACGCGGACGCGGACGATTCTGATGCTTACGGTTCGCGAAACTCCCCGCTCCGCTCGGAGGGAGTGCACCGAGGCACCGGTACCATCAAGCCATGCACGCAGCCATCGAACCCACTCCGCGGAGTAAGGGACGTGTGCTGGTGGTGGAGGACGATGAGACGGTCTCCGAGATCGTCGTTCGCTACCTCGAACGCGACGGTTTCGAAGCCGCGGCGGTGGCGGACGGATGCGTCGCGCTGGAGCGCGCCCGCGAGGTGCCACCTGATCTCGTCGTGCTCGACCTCATGCTGCCGGGACTCGATGGATTCGAGGTGTGCACTCGACTGCGCGCGTGCACGCCCGTGCCGGTGATCATGCTCACTGCGCGCGGCGAAGAAGACGACCGTATTCTCGGCCTCGAGCTCGGTGCCGACGATTACATCACGAAGCCGTTCTCACCGCGCGAGCTGGTCGCGCGAGTGAACTCCGTACTGCGGCGTGCGAACACACCCACGGCCCCCGCACGCGCGGAAGTGATCGTTGCCGGAGATCTGACCATCGAGCCGGCGTCGCACGTCGTGCGGCGAGGCGAGGAGATCGTCTTGCTCACTGCACGCGAGTTCGACCTGTTGGCATTTCTCGCAAGCCAACCGCGCCGGGTGTTCCGACGCGAAGAGCTGCTCGAACACGTGTGGGGCTACACCTACGGCGACACCGCAACCGTCACCGTCCACATCCGTCGCCTCCGCGAGAAGATCGAGGTGAATCCGTCAGCGCCGCTCCTGCTCACGACGGTCTGGGGCGTCGGCTACCGGTTCGACGCGTGAAGCGCCTCTCACTGGTCCTCGTGCTCTCCATCGGGACCGCCCTCGCGGTCGCGGCCAGCGTGGCATCGTCGATGACGGCACACGATGCGTTCCAATTGATCACGATTGCCGGAGGCACCGCACTCGGTGCGACCGTCATCGGCGGTTGCGGGTTGTTCTTCCTGCGCCAACGATCGGTTGGATCGCAACTCGTCACCGCCGCGCTCACGACGGTCGGCGCCGTCGGGATCGGCGCGTGGGCGGCGGCCCGGTCGATGTTCCTCTCGGGGCACGGCTTGGCCGCATTGGGTGTGGTGCTCATCGCGGCCGGAACGGTCGGCGTGGCCGCGGCGTCGATTCTGGCCGGCCGGGTGGTTGACACCAGCTCACTCCTGATCGCCGCGACTCGATCCATGGGAAGCGGCGCCCCGCCGAGCGCCGTGTCCTCGACGAAGGGCCCCGCAGAGCTGACGCGGTTGGCCGAAGAGCTCGACGCGACGTCGGCTCGCCTCGAAGCGGCGTACGCCCGCGAGCGCGGTCTCGACGCCTCGCGTCGCGAGCTCGTCGCATGGGTGTCGCACGACCTGCGCACGCCGTTGGCCGGCATCCGAGCGATGGCGGAAGCGCTCGAGGACGGCGTCGTCATCGATCCCGACACCGTCGCGCGCTACCACCGCACCCTGCGCGAGGAAGCCGATCGACTGGCCGGCTTGCTCGACGACCTCTTCGAGCTCAGCCGCACCCAAGCGGGCGTGCTCAAACTGCATCTCGAGCGGGTATCGCTCTCCGACGTCGTTTCCGACGCGCTCGCCGGATCGGCCCCGATCGCCGCCGCAAAGCGAATCGAGTTGAGGGGCGTGATGTGCGACCACGTACCCGAGCTGCACGCCGCGGCGCCCGAGCTGTTGCGCGCGCTGCGAAACATCCTCGAGAACGCCATTCGACACACGCCGAGCGACGGCACCGTGATCGTGGAGGCCGGCTTCGACGACGACCTCGCCTTCGTTTCGGTGCTCGACGACGGTGGCGGCATTCCGGAGCACGATCTCGAGCGGGTCTTCGACGTCGCCTTCCGCGGTGATCCTGCGCGCACGGGCGCGGGCGCCGGTCTCGGACTTGCCATCGCGCGCGGGCTGGTCGAAGCGCATCGCGGCGAGATCGTCGTCCGGAACGAGAACGGGGGTTGCCGCTTCACCGTACGGCTTCCGGTCGCGCCACGCGCATGAGCCGCATCCTCGTGACCGGCGGCGCCGGCTTCATCGGCTCGTTCGTCGTCGACGCGCTCGTAGCCGATGGGCACGAAGTGCGGATCGTCGACGCGTTGCTTCCCGCCGCACACAATGAGCTACCGAGCTACCTCAATGGCGCAGCCGAATACATCTGGGGCGATCTCTGCGACCCCGACGTCACCAACCGCGCGGTCGCAGGAGTCGACGCCGTGTCGCATCAGGCATCGATGGTTGGTCTCGGCGTCGACTTCGCCGACGTCGTCGACTACGCCGCCAACAACGACCTCGCAACCGCCGCCCTCTTGCGCACACTTCACGAGCGGAACTTCACCGGTCGAATCGTGCTCGCCAGCAGCATGGTGGTGTACGGCGACGGCCAATACCGTTGCGCGCGCCACGGTGCCGTTCGCGCGCGCGCCCGTTCCGAGACCCATCTCCGCCGCGGCGAGTGGGACGTCGCGTGCTGCGAATGTGGCGGCCGATTGTTCGCCGAAGCCGTCACCGAGGATGCACGCACCGATCCGCAAAACGTCTACGCCGCGACCAAGCTGCATCAGGAGCACCTCGTCTCGGCCTACGGAAGAGAACACGGCGCGCCGACGGTCGCCCTCAGGTACCACAACGTCTACGGACCGCGGATGCCGCGCGACACGCCGTACGCCGGCGTCGCCAGCATCTTCCGCAGCGAGCTGGAGAACGGTCGCGGACCACGAGTCTTCGAGGACGGCAGGCAGATCCGCGACTTCGTGCACGTCAGCGACGTCGCCGCCGCCAATGTGCTCGCTCTCGCCGCTTCCTCCGACATCGACGGCGCATTCAACGTCGCAAGTGGCGACCCCTGCACCCTCTACGAGATGGCGCAGGCGTTGACGGCGGGCTTCGGCGCGGACGCGCCCGCTGCGAGCATCGTCGGCGGTTATCGACTCGGCGATGTGCGCCACGTCTTCGGCAGCGCTGACCGGGCCCGAAGCGTGCTTGGTTACCGCGCGGCGACCCACTACAAGGCCGGCATCGCCGAGTTCGCGCACAGTCCGCTACGACGCTCGTCGGGTCACGCATCGGCGACCGCTCGACGGTGAGGCGTCATGGTCCCGAGCAGGCCGACCGGCGATCGATGAGTGACGTTTGGTTGTGGTCGGCCCTCACGGGTCTGCTCCTGGTCGCGGGAATCGCGCACTTCGCCGGGCCAGATCGTTTCGCGCAGATCGTGCCCGCCGCGCTGCTCGGATCGGGACGCTTCTGGGTCTTCGTCAGCGGAGCGACGGAGATCACTCTCGCGATTGCCGTGGCAGTCTCAGCAACGCGTCGTCTGGCCGCGACGCTCGCGGCGGTCTTCTTCGTGCTGGTGTTTCCGGCCAACATCAAGATGGCAGTCGACTGGGCGAGTCGACCCACCTGGGAGTTCGTGATCGCGCTCGTACGACTACCTCTTCAGGTCCCGTTGATCTGGCTCGCCTGCACCGTCCGTGCCCGATCGACCGCGTCTTCGACCGGGTAGTAGTCGTTGAGTTGCTCGGGTGGTCCGGGCCTGCCGAAGTGCCATCCCTGGCCGTAGTCGACGCCGACGTCGCGAAGGACGATCGCGTCTTGACTGGTTTCGATACCTTCGGCGACGACCGCGGCTCCGCAGCCATGTCCGAAGTCGACGAGCGAACGGACGAGGGTTCGCAGCACCAGGTCGGTGCTGGCCCCGGCAACGATGGTGCGGTCGAGCTTGATCACATCCGGAGCGGTGAGGACGATGTGTCGTAGCGATGAGAAACCCGCGCCGACATCGTCGATCGCGAGCCGCCTGCCTGCGGCTCTCAGTGGCGCGAGCACGGCGGACAGGACCGAGTAGTCCTCCACCTGATCATGTTCGGAGAGCTCGAGGAGCGAGGAGATCTCGAGCGCGTGGCTCCGAAACGAGTCGACGACAGCTCCGGTGGCGAGCAGTTGATCGCCGGCCGCATGCGCGGCGACTCGGGCCGCGATGTTGACGCTGGGGTCCGTGAACGCCAGCATCAGCGCGTCGCCGATCGACTTGACGATGGTACCGCTGGCGTTGAGGGAGGCGCGGGTGAACGTTTCGAAGCGATCGAGAAGGTTGACCGCTTGCTGATCTCCCTGTGCCTCGGTCAGCGCCGAGAAACCAGCGAGATTCACTCGGCTGGGAGCCGTTCAATGCCTCCTAAGGTCAGGGGGATGACCAGCGACGTGCTCGTGCTCTGCACCCGGCACCGCCCCAGCGAAGTCCGCACGTGCCTCGAGACGGTCCGCCTCCAGACGAGCGTGCCCGATCGCGTCCTCGTCGTCGACTCGAGCGACGACGACGAAACCGTTGCGGCTGTCGCCGATTTCGCCGCGGCTTGGCCGTCGGATTCCGTCATCGAGCACCGCCGCGCGGAGCGGGGCCTGACCCTGCAGCGCGTGGCCGGCATCGACGCGACGACCGAAGAGATCGTCCACTTCATCGACGACGACACGGTGCTCGAACTCGGCTATTTCGAGGGGATTCTCGCCGCGTTCGTCGGTGACGCTGCCGGTGCGCTCGGAGGCGTCGGGGGGTTCGTGATCGATCAGCCCGCGCACAACTTCCGTCGCATCGACGTGTGGTTGGGTCTCGACGCCGTGGCCGAGGGCGTGGTGCTGCCGTCGGGCCGAAACGTCCGGGTTTACACCGAGCCTCGCGAGCCGATGGCCGTCGACTGGCTGTCGGGATGCGCGATGTCGTTCCGTCGCGCGGTGTTCGCGATGGAGCGTCCGAACCTCGAGCTCCCCGGCTCGGGGGACGGTGAGGACGTCGAGTTCTCGTACCGGGTGAGGCAGCATTGGGGCCTGGTCGTCACGCCGCACGCGCGCCTGGAGCACCGCGAGTCGCCGGTCGGTCGGCGGTCCGCCGAGCAACTCGTACGCATCGAGTTGATGTCGCGCTACGACCGCGTCTGCGCCGGTACGGGCTGGCTGAGCCGACGTGCGTTCTGGATATCGGCCTTCGGTCAGTTCGCCTGGTACGGCACAAAGGGGCTCGTCACGTTCTCGGCTGAACGGCTCGCGATTGCGCGTCACACCGGCGCCGCGATCGTCGAGCTCGCGCGCCGAAAGCGCTGAAGCTCCGGTTCGAGCGCGGCCTGGCTCAACCCGAGCTCGACGGCAGATCATGCCCCGATGGGGTGTGTCGGGACGCGTCCGGGACGGTTCGATCGCGACGATCTTCGTGACCGCGGGCGGGTCGTATCACGGGTTCAGCCCGGTGCCGAAGCCGACCTCGAACTCCGTACCGGCTCGCACTCGCGGCTGCCCCGAAGCGCGTGCCAGGTGCCGTCGCCGATCGTCACGGTCGAGCAGTACATGGCGTCGATGAGTGTCAGCGTTTCCGGCGATCGGCGGTGCATGACCTGTTCGGAGAATTGGTCGAGCCACAGATAGACGGGGCGACGATCGCGCAGCTCGCTGTCGGTCCACTTCCACAGTCGAGAGTCCGACTGCTCAGGTGCCCAACCCTGCTCGCGCAGCGCGAAGTCGCGTCCCGACAGGTACTGGATGAGCGGATTGCCCTCCACGTAGATCGGGCCCGGGGTGCGTCCCGGCTGGCGGACGTATGCGGCGGCGGCACGCGCCTGCGCGTAGTACGGAGCGAACGTGTCGTCGAACCTCTCGCGTCCGCTCGCGCTCAGCGCGAAGTCGTCGCCGGCAAGCGCCTTGACCTTGTGCGCGATCTGCTTGGCCGGGTACAGCACGAGCACAGCCGCGCAGGTGACGAGCGCGATCGTGCGACTCGGCACCCGTCGCCCGTGCGTTCGACTGGCCCGGCGGAGCGCGTCGCTGCGCAGCCGATCGATGCCGGAGCAGGCACAGAGGCCGAGCGGGACGACGAGCAACATGAACAGGTAGCCCCACCGGTTCTGGATCAGGATCGTTGCCGAACCGACGACGAACCAGATGGCGAGACCGACCGCGAGTGGATCACGACGCCGCATCGCGGGCGCGCGCAGGACTCCGAGTCCAGCGGTCGCGAAGACTCCGAGCCACGCGAAGTTCTCGACGAAGTACCACGCCCCCGCGCGCAGTCGAGACAACGGTGGCGGGTCGAGTGACCGCACCACCTTCGGTGGGTACGTGACGTAGGTCCACCACATCGTGCCGAGCAGATGCTGTTGGACGAAGTACGCCAGCAGCGGGAGCATCGGCAGGGCCAAACCGGCGACCAGCCTCACTGAGTCGCGACCCGCATCGCGTGAACGGTTGCTGCGGCGTCGTTCGACAATGAGGTAGATCCAGAACGCCAGCGGTATCAGCACGTAGACGAGCTTGAAGTAGCCGACGACCGAAGCTGCGAGTCCCGATGCGAACAGCAGCCGCGAGCGGCGGGGACCTTCAACCGAGTCTGCGGCAGCGGCGGCCCACAGCGACATGAGCAGCGGGAAGGCGACGAGGTACTCGATCTGCGTCAGGTCCCAGCCGCGCGCTGCTGCGTAGAAGGCACCGACGGTGAAAAGCGGTGCGATGTCGGCGACCCAACGGTGCTCGACTCGGCTGCGCATCACCCGCTGGATACATGCTGCGAACGCGACCGACCAGATCAGCTCGGCGAAGTGAATGCCGCCTTCGCGGAAGCCGAAGACGGTTCCTGACACGAGATACCAGAGGTAGATGCCTGGTTGCTTGACGTCCCAGATGTCGGTGTAGAGGCGATCGCCATGGCGGAGTCCGTGCCCGGCGTACGCGAACAGCGCCTGATCTCCCCAGAATGGAAAAGGCACGTGGATCGACGCGGCGACCGCGATCACGGCGAGAACCCCAAGCCGAAGGACCTTCGACGGTCTGCTGCGACTCGCGGTGATCGCCGAGTCGCCCGGCGTCGAAACGCTGCTGGGCTCGACCGCTGCGTCCGTCAACGTCACCGCCACGTGCAGCCGCTGTCAGTCGCGCTCAGCCCGTAGTCCGCGCCCATCGCCTCTCATCGGCCCGATTGAGGCCCGGCCTGAGAGGAGCGGTTCGCCCTCCGGCAGCGCAGACGCGGGGTTGGCTCTGTGTCGCGAGGAGTGAGGAGGCGAATGCGGTGACCATCAGGGCGAGATATGCAGCAGACCGCGCCCCCGGCCGAACCGAGTTGAGGACGTGCCGAACGCCACCGGGGCCTCGTCGTGATCGTGAAGAGTCGCAGCACCTGATGGTGCCGCTTGGGCGTCGGGCTCAGCTGAGCGGAACGAGCCTCGACATCAGGGAACGTGCGGCGTCGAGCACGAGGGCGCGGTCGTGCGTGACAACGAACTCGAAGCGTCGGTCATCTTCGGGTCCGGTGTCGCCGCAGTCCTTGGCGATCAGCGCGCCGGCGTAATGGGGTCCAACGACGATCACGGTCCATTCGCCGGCCAAAGCGTCGTCGGGTGCAAGGTCTGCGCCGCGTACGTCACGCGCGGGCGCGGGTGGCATGCCGACTCCGAGCGCTCCGACGAGCGGGCAATGCTCTGCGAGCTTCTCGTAGCGTCGCCTGGTCGCGGTCGTGAATCGGTCGGCGGTTTGAAAGGCGGCGAGAACGACGAGATCGCCGTCTTTGTCGCCGAGCGACTCGATGTGGCGTGACATTCCGAGCAGGAGACGTTTCCGGCCAATGCGTTTGCGGTCGGATCGCGCGACGAGCGAGAAGGGTGTGGAGGCCGGCAGTGCGCGCGCCAAGATCGCGATCGGCGCGTCGCATGGGGCGTCGGACTGCAGGAGCCCAGGATGTCCGAAGTGCCAGCCCTGGCCGAGCGTTGCTCCGAGTGCCTGGGCCTGCTCGAGGTGGTCGGTGGTCTCGATGCCTTCCGCGAGGATGGTTGCGCCGGTCGCTTCGGCGTGGGCGAGCACCGCGGCCATGATTCGGCCCTGCTCGGGACCGGGCTGATTCTGAATGAGCGAGATGTCGAGCTTGATGACGTCGGGCGCGACGAACGGCAGGATCGTGAGGGAGTCGGGATCTGCGCCGACGTCGTCGAGGGCGATTCCCCAGCCGTGTGCACGTGCCCACGCGACGATCCGCAGGACCTCGCTCGGGTCTTGGAGCAATGCGCGTTCGGTGAGCTCGATCATGATCCGAAGCTCGGTTGTGGCCCGGAAGAGCAAACCCGCCGCCTCATCGGGGATCGTTGCTCCGAAGGTTGACGGCTCGACGTTGACGAAGAGCGTCTGCCCTCGTGCCATGCCGGCAGCGAGCGCGCCTTCCAAGGCGGCGATCCGGCATGCCCAGTCGAGCTCGGCCAGCTCGCCCGAGGCGGCGGCCGCGGGAAACACGATGTCCGGGGTCAGGCCGGGATCTCGCCACCGTGCCAGCGCCTCGTACGCGACGATCGCGCCGTTGTCGAGATCGACGATGGGTTGGAACGCGGCGTACAGATTGCGGGGGTCGAGCGCCCTTGACACGAGCGCCGATCGGATGACGTCAACCGCGCTCATGGCAACCTCAGACTGTCGGATCGGCCCGAAGGACCAACTTCTCAAGAACATCGGCCCCGTTCGCGCTGAACCGAAGCGGTTCCGTCGGACACCCAACGCGACGGTCGTCCATCCGCGGCCTTGAGCCACCGCCGCGGCGAGCGCTCGATCGGGCAGACTCTGCGTGATGGCTGTCGATGTGACGACCCAGTTGGTCATCGCCGCGCCGATCAACGCCGTTGCCGGATATGCCTCCGACCCGTCCAACGTGCCCGCGTGGTACAAGAACATCACATCGGTGAACTGGCTCTCGCCGAAACCTCCGCAGGTCGGCTCGAAGATCGCGTTCGTGGCGCACTTCATGGGCCGTACGTTGCGCTACACCTACGAGATCACCGAACTCGTGCCCGATCAGCGGCTCGTCATGCGCACGTCCGAGGGACCGTTCCCGATGGAGACGACCTACACCTGGCAGGCAGAAGGTAACGGGACGTTGATGACGTTGCGCAATCGCGGGGAACCGGAGGGATTCTCACGGTTCGTCGCACCGTTCATGGCGATGATGATGCGTCGCGAGAACCGCAGCGACCTGCACCGCCTCGCTGCTGTCGTCACGGCTGAACCGGGCCGTCCGTAGCGCCGCAGGACGCACAGGAGCCGTCACACGCGTTGCGCTGACGGGCTCCTGTGCGCCTCGAGTGATCTCAGATCACGCGGACGTTCTGCGCTTCCTCGCCCTTCCGGCCGGGCGCCACGTCGAACTCGACGCGCTGGCCCTCGTCAAGGCTCTTGTAACCGTCGCCCTGGATGTTGGAGAAGTGAACGAAGACGTCATCACCTTGCTCGCGCGAGATGAAACCGAATCCCTTGTCTGCGTTGAAGAACTTGACTGTTCCTTGTGCCACGAATGCTCGTTTCTCATCGCGGCAGACCAACCAGTTCGGCCTGCTCGCAGCCTGAAACTGTACTCGCCGGACTCGAACATGTCCTCGGCAGGCACAACTGATCGCCCTGGACCTCATGGAACGCGAAAAGCGGCAAGGGGCGTGCGGCGCGGAGGTTGCGGTTGCAGACGGTCTGCGGCCAGGCCGATGACAGACTGCTTCCGTGAGGGTGACGTGGGGCGAGGCGACGATCGGGCCGTCGCTCGCTGCCGCGTTCGTTGCGGCTCGGACGCTGCCGTTCGTTGGCGCGGGCCCTGCCGGCGGAGTCGACACCGCGGTCTACGAGTCGATGGCGCGCAGCCCGTTGACATCGCGTGCGTTCCTCGCGGGCGCACGCCCTCTCGGGTACCCGTTGTACTTGAAGGCGGTTGGATCCGGTTTCTTCACCGCGGCGGTTGGTCAGCTCGTCGTCGGGATGTGGCCTGGCCCGCGCCACGCGCCACCCCGCGATGCGTGTCGCGGTCGCGATCAGCGTGCTTGCGATCGGCTCGAGCCTCGACGTCATTCAATGGGACCGCGCGGTGAGCAGCGACTCGCTGTCGGTCTCGCTGTGCATCGGCGCGCTGGCCGCCGCCTTGTGGCTGCGCGAGCGATGGACGGCTCCGCGCTTCGCCGCGTTTGTCGTGCTCGTCTTCGCGGTCGCATTCGAGCGCGACAGCAACGCCGCGTTCCTCGGCGTTGTCGCGGTCGTGGTGCTCGGCGCGGTCCTTGTGCGCGCGCTGCCTCGGCGAGCCTTGTTCGCGAGCGGAGTGCTGGTCCTCGCGGCCGTGCTCGGCACGGTCAGCGCGGATGCCGGCAACCGCGGGGAGATCCCCGACGCGCGACGTCATCTCGGTGTGCGCCTGCTCATGAGCCCGGAACGGACCGCGTTTCTGCTGTCGCGCGGCATGCCGCTTTCACCCAGCGAGATCAGGGCGGCGCGCGGCCAGTGCTTGACCACGACACCACAGTTCGGCTGCGTGACGATCAAGGACCCGCGCTTCTTCGCGTGGCTCCACCAACACGGTCGCGCCGCGTACGCGGCCATGCTCGTGCATTTCCCCGCAACCACCGTGGCCGAGCCGGTGGAACACCTCGATTGGTCGTTGGGGACCCGCGTCCGGCTCGAGAGTCAGACCGGGGAACGCGCGCCGGTCTCGCAACTCTTGGAGACCGTCATCTTCGTGCGCAACCCTCTGGCGCTCGTGATCGTGGCACTGCTGATCGTCATCTCGTGCGCCTTCATGCGGCGACGCCGCCTTCGCGGACCGTACGTGTTCGCCGCGGTGTTGATCCTGCTGACGTACCCGCATCGGCGGAACTTCGCTGAACGATCGCCCGCGAACGGATCAGAGGAGCGCCGCTCGCCTTCGTGCGAGTGGTCGGCCGTCGGGATCGAGAATGCCGCGATAGAACGGCGTTGCGATCAGCCGCGTCGCCGGCCTGAGGCGTTCGGGACGATGCGGCCGGAGGTGGCCGCTCGGACGTTCACCTCGACGTCCGTGCGCGTACCAGTGGTCGAGCGTGGCCGCCGATCGCGCCATCGCTTCAAAGCCCGAGGCGGGGTCGATCAGGTCATCGTCGGCGCCGGCTTCGCGTTCGAGATGCTCACACCACACGCGCAGTCGCGTATCGCGAGCGAGCCTACGAGCACCGTCGCCCCTGCCGCCCGGGTCGAGCGGATGACGGGTGTCGACCGTTTCATCGAGCACTGCGCACGACAGCTCCGAGTCGTGAGTCCAGGAACGACGATTCAGGTTGTCGGATCCGATATCCATCCAGACATCGTCGACGATGCACATTTTTGCGTGGACGTAGATCGGGGTTCCCCGCTCGTTCTCGAGGTCGTACACCGCGACACGGGAACCGCCGGCCGTGCAGATCATCTCGAGGACCGCCTCGCGGCCGACTCGACTGGCGGCGCCCGCGAGGCGGCCGTCTCGATCGGGAAAGCGAGGTACGACGATCACGAGCCGCAACTCGGGTTCGCGGCGCAACGCCTGGGCTAAGCCGGCAGCGGCGGTGCGCGACCAGAGATATTGGTCCTCGATGTAGACGAGACTGTGAGCGCGCGCGAAGGCTTTGAGGTAGGCGCGCCCGATGCTCCGCTCGCCGGTGGGCGCGAACGGAAACGGTGGCCTTTTGGCCGGGTAGGTCCGCAGGACCTGCACCGCGTGAGGACCGGTCTGCGGTCGCGAGCGCTCGTCCTGAACGAGGAGTTGCGGATGGCGCGGCTCGCCGGCGACCCGGCGCAAAACCATCCGCAGTGGATTGCGATGATCGAGCGGCGTCGGGTCGGACCACCGCTCCCAGAATGAGTAGTCGAGGTCGCCAACTGCCGGTCCTCGGACCACGAGTTGCGCGTCGTGCCATGGAGGACGAGGGCCGTAGCGTTGATCCAGCGACACGGCCTGTGGGTCACCCCCGTGGTGGTGATCGTCGTTTCGACCGTGACATAGGTCGATGCCGCCGACGAATGCCACGTCGTCGGCGGGGTCAACTCTCCTGACGAGCACGATCTTCTGGTGGTGACTACCGCCGCGACGTACGCGCTCATCGAGGTGAAGTTCGCCGCCTGCGGCGTTGGCTTGCTTCGCCACCGTGCGATTCGCCTTCTCCGCGAAGCGCATCGTCCGGGGGTGGGATCGCCACAGAAGGCCGCGTACGTCAACGGATCGACGGGCGAGATCGACGAGCACGCGCTCCACTTCCGTTCCGGGTCCTGCGAGGCGCTCGTCCGGATCCCCCTGCCAGTCGGCGAGCCGTACTGCGTCGCCGGGGCCGAGCTCGCAAAGCTTCCGATAGAGGCGATCGAAATACGTCGCGCCGTCGACGAGCACCTCGACCCGGTTCCCTCGCGTCCACGCCGCGCCGTCAGCGTGACGCCGATCGATGTTCGTGGCGTGATTGCCCCGCTCGTTCGCGTCGAGGAACCAGTCAGTGATCTCCACCGGTCGGACACTACCGATCCGGCCCTGCGCGCCCTGCGGCAGCTCTGTGAACGCGGGAGCCCGTCTGGGGCGTCGAGCGCCGCGCGCTCGATCGGAGGTCCCTTCCGCGTTTCTTAGAACGTGTCGCTGCGTTTGAGGCGCGCGGGTCGGCCGTCGGGGTCTAGGAGGTGGGTGTGGGCCCAGTGGACGAGGCCATGGTCCGCGACGTCGACGCGTTCCCTGAGGTGAGCGCGGAGGTGTCCGGGGGGACGTTCGCCGTGCTCGCCGGCGTGGTGCCATTCGTCGAGGGCGCGCGCCGATGCTCGCAGCGCAATGAACCAAGATCGCGGGTCGATCATGTCGTCGACGTCTACCGCGAAGCGGGTGTGCTCACGGGCGAGTCGGAGCCTCGTTGCGCGAGGAAGGACGCGCGCGCCGTCGCCGCGCCCGGCGGGGTCGCGCGGTTCGCGTTCGTCGAGCGTTGCGTCGAGAACGCCGCACGAAATCTCGGAATCGTGTGTCCAGGATCTGCGGTTGAGGTTGTCGGAGCCGACGGCGAGCCAGACGTCGTCGACGATGCATGCTTTCGAGTGCACGTAGACCGCGGTTCCGTCTTCTCGCTCGAGGTCGTAGACGGCGACGCGGTCACCGCCGGCCGAATACAACGCCTCTTGGACCTTCTGGCGTCCCCATTTGCTCGCGGCTCCCGAGACGCGGCCATTGGGGTCGGGAAAGCGCGGAATGACGATCACGACCCTGAGGTCGGGTTCGCGGGTCAAGGCCTCGCAGATGACGCGCGTCGCGTGGAACGACCAGAGGTACTGGTCTTCGAGATAGATCAGGCTGCGGGCGCGTGCAAATGCCTTGATGTAGCCGCGGGCGATGCTGCGCTCGCCTTCGGGTGCGAAGGGGTATCGGCGACGGCGAGCGGGGTAGGTGCGCAGAACCTGCACGGCATGTGAGCCCGCACTCGGCGGATCGACGCGCTCGGGCGCGAGCGCCGCGCGGGCTGTCGGCTGCCGCGAGATGCGGTGCAGAACCCAGCGAAGCGGATTGCGGGTGTCGAGCGGCGCGGGGTCCTCCCAACGTTCGCGGAAAGTCAATGCGACATCGTCGACGGCCGGTCCACTCACTGCGACCTGCACGTCATGCCAGCCGGGACGTTCGCCGTAGTCGGCGGGCTTGAGGTCGGCCGTCTGGGGATCGCCGCAGTGGCTGGCGTCATCGTGGCGACCGTGCACGAGGTCCATCCCACCGACGAACGCGATGTCGCCGGCCGGTCGAGCGTGGTGGCGAACGATCACGATCTTCTGGTGGAGGCTGCCGCCGCGTCGGATGCGGTTGTCGAGATAGACGTCTCCACCGGCCTCGTTCACCGCGCGGGAAAACAACAGGTTCTTTCCTTCCGAGTAGGTAACACCATGCGAACGCCAGACGAGGCCGCGAACCGCGACACCGAGGCGCGCGAGACGTCCGAGCACATCCGCGATCTCGCTTCCCGCGCCCACCAGCCGTTCGTCGGCGTTGCCCTCGAGGCCGGTGAGGTGAACCGAGTCGCGCGGGGCGGTCGCCGTGAGTACGGCGTACAGCCGCGAGAAGTACTCGGTGCCGTCGACGAGGACCTCGACGTGATTCCCCTCTGTCCACGGCACCCCGCCGTGGCGGCGATCGATCGCGCTGTGAACGTTGTCCCGTTCGCCTACTGCCAAGAACCAGTCATCGAGCCGCATGCGTCATCATGACTCGCGCGCTGGTCAGGGAGCCTGGAGGCGCTGACGAGTGAAGGTCGCGACGCAGAACAGTCCGTAGGCAAAGAGACCGACACCGACGACTGCGACGACGAGTTGGCCCCACGAAACCAGGGCAACCCGTCGTAACGCGCCGTCGAGGCCGGTCGCTTGCGCCGCGGTTGTCGTCAGCGCGGCCCGAATGAAGAAGTAGCCGATGAGCCCCATCGCGATGCCGCGTCCGATCTCCCCGACCGCGCCCAGCCGGCGCGTCAACCGGGCGCGCGTCTCCGACATCCCGGTCAGGTCGACCGCGCGGGCAACGTCGGCCTTCAGGCCCAGCGAGATCCGGTAGAGGCCGGCCGCGATGATGACGGCTCCCACGACGCCGATGAGCCAGCGGCCCGCGGTGTGTTGCATGACGCGAGCGGTCGTGTCGGTGACGGTGTGGTTGCCGTTGGCCTTTGCAACCCTGCTCTTGGCAAGTGAGATCGCGGTGACACCGAAGGTCGTGTACATGACGGCGCTGACCCCATAGCCGATCCGGGTTGCAATTCCTTCGGCGTCGGTGGTCCCAGGCAGCACTGCAGTCGCGAGGCGCCAGAGCGCGTAGACAAACATGCCGGCCGCCAGCCCAATGAGGAGCAGCGGCCCGCCGGCTGACTGTGCGACCTCTCGGATCGCGCCGGTCGGACTTGCCTCTTTGGAAGCCACAGGTACCGGCGACCAGCCGAGCGACCGCCCGACGACGAGCAGCGCGAGCACGCCGGCGAGTACATAGACGACACCCTTTGCCAACCAACCCACGCGGCCGAACTTCACGAGCATTGGATGTTCGGCGGTAACTCGGCCGATCGGATTATGAGTTAGCGATGTTGACTGCACGCTGTGCTCCAGACCCGCGAGATGGCCATCAGCGCCTCGCCCGATCGGAAAGTGCAGCCGGCAGGACAGGGTCGGCGACACAGACGCGTATGGCACCGGGCTCGACGCGCACCCGCAGCGTTCGTGTCTTCGACCGCGCCCCGCCATCAAGCTCGACTGGTGCTGCCTGTTGCAGCTTGACCGTGAACTTTCGTCCGTGCGTCATCTGCACCATCGGGGACTTCGCCGGCTCGCGCGCGATAACCCGGGTCGCGACGCGGAGCCAGTCGGACCACCGCCGGGCGGTCACGACACCGATTTCGAGGACACCGTCGTCGGGCCGGGCATCTGGAAAGATGTGCAACCCACCCGTGATGACCCCGACGTTGCCGAAGAGCACGCAGCTCGCCGAACCCTTGAACCAGGTACGGCCATCGACTTTGATCTTCACCTTTTGAGGTCCGTACCTCAGCGCTTTCGCTCCGCTCGTGAAGTACGCGAGCCGACCGAAGCGCCGCTTCGCGGCCCCGTCGACGCCTCCCATGATGCGCGCGTCGAAACCCACGCCGGCCATCACCGCAAATCGCTCGTCGTTCAATCGACCGACATCGAGTGAACGGCGCGAGCCGTGCAGCCCGATCGCGATTGCCTGAGCGACATCCTTCGGGATGTCGAGATTGGTGGCCAGCAAATTCGCGGTTCCGGCAGGAAGAATCGCGATCGCGACGTCCGATCCGACGGCCGCGTCGATGCAACGTTGCACCATGCCGTCACCGCCCCACACGAAGATGAGATCGGCGCCGAGGTTCACCGCCTCGTGCACGCGCTTCGGTGCCTTCGCGCTTTTCGAGACCTCAAACCACAGAGGGTCCGTGACACCACTCTCGCTCAGTCGCTGACGCAGCTCCGGAAGGCCTCCGCCGAGCATCTTGTCGCGATGCGCGATCACCGCAACGGACGTCACGACACGACCGGTAGTTCGCGCGCAGTTGCCGTTTTGGAGCGATCGTGTTCGACGCTTGCGCGCCTGCCGGCCCGCACGGCAGTGAGCGAAACGCCAAGCACCGCAACACCGAGCAGCGCGCCGGCTACGACATCGCTGGGATGATGCATTGCGCTGTACAGCCGCGCGAGTCCAACCATGGTCGTCGCCGCCGCGGCGACGACCCAACTGAGGATTGAGACGATGCGAACACGGCATCTGGCGTTGATGAGCAACGCGATCCCGCCGTAGAGGACAACCATTGCTGCCGTGTGGCCCGACGGAAAGCTGGATGTCGATGGCAGGGAACCCAAACGCGGCCCCTGCGGTCGCGGTCGATCGACGAGCGCGTTGACCGTGAGGAACGTCGCCAATTCGAGCGAGAGTGCCACGAAGAGGAACACCACATCCCATCGGTAGCGCAGCACGAAGAGAACGACGACGACGATCAGTGCCACGACCACAATTCCGAGCGTGTTGGCGACCTTGGTCGCGTCGCTCGCGCCATGGTTCAACATGCTGGTGCGGTGGGAAGCGAACCAACGCACCGATCGGTCGTCAGCGCGGACCACGAAACCCAAACGGTGCGTGATCAACAGACCGATTCCAACAAACGCGATGCAGATCAGCGCGTAGCCCGCACTTGCGACGGCGAGCACCGCCGCAACCGGGTGCAGGCGACTGAGCCGACTCTGCGAGAACTCCTTCTCATCGCCTTCGTGACGGTCGCCGGGGTCGACAAGCCACAAGTCGGGCTTGTGAGAAGACGCTCGCAGACTCCCCGTCGAACTACCGGCGCTGGTCGTCACGACCGCCCGACTACCCGGAAGCTCGCCGCACTAAACGACGCCACGCGTACCGCGCGGTTGATACGACCGACGGAGGGGTACGTTGCGCACGAGGTGCGTCGATGCTCGTAGTCGGACTGATCGGAATCTCGGGGCTGTGCGGGCTTGCAGTCGCCATGACGACACGACGGTGGCCCCGTCACGACCCGTCAGCTCCGCGCGCGACGATCCCGGAGATTCGCACTGCCGTCCATCGCCACCCCCGACTGCGCGAACACCTCCGCTCGCGTTTCGACCCGAAGACCCGCACCGGACTTGCGTTGACCTCGGCAATGCTGATCTTTGTCGCCGCCGCCACGGCGATCGGCATCCTCGTCGCGATGGTGCGTACGAACGCCGGGCTGGCTCACTACGACCCTCGGCTCGCATCGTGGGCCGCCCACCACGCGACGACGTCGTCGACATCCACCTGCCGCTTCGTCTCCCAGTTCGGAGGCGCGGCCGTCGTGATTCCGCTGGCCGTCGTCGTCGCCGTCGTCGAGTCGCTGCGTGTCCGGAGCCGCTCCGTATGGCTCTTCCTCGTTCTCGTCGTGGGCGGACAATTCCTGCTGGCGAACACCATCAAATTCTTCGTCGGTCGCGCTCGGCCGACGATCGATCAACTCACCGGCTTCTCCGGCAAGTCGTTCCCATCCGGCCACGCGACCGCGGCGGCGGCCACATACGCGGCGTTCGCCTTACTGTTCGGCATACGCCGCTCCGCGCGTTTTCGAGCCGTCGCCGCGGGGAGCGCGGTCACGCTCTCAGTCCTCATCGCCGGTACACGCGTTCTGCTCGGAGTGCATTGGCTCACCGACGTTGTCGCGGGGCTCGTCCTCGGCTGGAGCTGGTTCGCCGTCTGCTCCATCGCGTTCGGCGGTCGCTTCCTCCACTTCGGCGCACCCGTCGAGACGGCTGAACACATCGCCGAAGCGGCGTCGACGACACCGACACATTTGCGCACACCTGCGTAAGCAGGTCCACGGCGGGCGACCGTCGCTGCGGAAGCCCGAGTCGAGTCGTGGCGATCAGCGGCGCTCGGCCGCTCCCACTGGGAGCCGTGTTTTGGAGCGGGCCCTTCGGGGGCATACCTCGCTTGCCATTACCTCGGTCCGGAAGGAGCGTCCCCGTGCTGGGATTCTTGTTGTACCTCCTGGTGATTGGAATCGTCGCCGGTTTCCTGGCCCGTTTGCTTGTGCCCGGACGCGACCCCATGAGCGTCGGAGCCACGATCGTGCTCGGGATCGTCGGCTCGTTCATTGGCGGCTTTCTCGGATGGGCACTCTTCGGAAAAGATCTCAACCAGGGTGCGCTGCAGGCATCGGGCGTCATCGGGTCCGTCCTCGGCGCGGTCATCGCGCTGCTCGTGTACCGGGCCGTGAACCGCCGGTCGGCTCACACCGGCGCGTTGCGTCGATAGCCGAAGCACCCTCGATTCCGCGCACATTGACCACGATGTCGATGCGCGCCACACCCAGATACAACGGCCCTGCCACGGCAGGGCCGTTGTGCGTGACGAACAAGGCGGCTCACGCGTGAAAGCGAAGCACCTGGCGCGCTACTCGGAGATTGGCCGGCTGATTGTCAAGCACGGTCGGGCTCGGCTCTCCAGTGAAGACCCGTTGCTCGATGTCGACGTGCCGGTGGATGACGCGGTCCGCGCCGACGCGGAACAGCTCGCGTCTGATCTCGAAGGTATGGGTCCGACGTTCGTGAAATTGGGTCAGCTGCTGTCGACTCGAGCCGACGTGCTCCCGCCGATGTACTTGACGGCTCTCCGTCGTCTCCAGGACAACGTCGAGTCAGTGCCGTTCGAAGACATCGAGCTGGTGGTGACGACTGAGCTCGGCGTGCGTCTGTCGCGCGCCTTCTCCGAGTTCGACGAACATCCGGTAGCCGCGGCTTCACTCGGCCAGGTGCACCGTGCCGTTCTGCGCGACGGACGTCCAGTCGCCGTCAAAGTGCAACGGCCTGATATCCGCGGCCGCATCGTCGACGACATGGAAGTGATCGACGAGCTGGCGTCGTTCGTCGACGACCATACGAAGCTCGGGCGCAAGTATGGATTTGCGCCGATGGTCGAAGAGTTTCGGGTTTCTTTGATGGCCGAACTCGACTACCGCGCCGAGGCCGGCAACCTTGCCGTGATCAGAGACAATCTCGTCGACTACAAGCGCCTCGTCGTTCCCAGGCCAGTACCTGACTACACGACGTCCCGCGTGCTCACGATGGATTGGGTCTCGGGTCGAAACCTCGCGAAGCTCGGTCCGCTCGCCAGAATGGAGCTCGATGGACACGAGCTCGCGGTCGAGCTGTTCGCGGCATACCTCGACCAGATCCTCGTCGACGGCTTCTTCCACGCCGACCCGCACCCCGGCAACGTCCTGCTCACCGACGACGGTGATCTCGCACTCATCGACATGGGCATGGTCGCGCACGTCGCGCCTCACGCGCAGGACGCGCTGATCAAGCTCCTTCTCGCGGTGAGCGGCGGCCGCGGCGCCGACGCAGCCGCGGTCATGATCACCCTCGGCGAAGCGACGAACGGGTTTGACCGCGACGCGTTTCAGCGACGCATCGAATTGCTCGTGAGTCAGAACCTGACCGCCACGGTCGGCGACGTACAGGCGGGCGATCTGCTCGGGCAGGTGCTCCAGGCGGCCGGAGACTCGGGACTGCGACCGCCGAGCGAGCTCACGATGATGGCGAAGGCGTTGTTGAATCTCGACGAGGTTGCGCGCATCCTCGATCCGAGCTTCGAGCCGAATCCCACGATCGAGGCGCACGCCGGGAAGCTCATGCGGAAGAAGATGCTGCAGGCCGCGTCACCCGGCAACATCATGGCCGCGGCCATCGATGCGAAGGAGTTCGCGGAGATGTTGCCGCGGCGGATCAACAAGGTCATGGATGCACTCGCTGAGGGGCAACTCACACTCAACGTGCAGGGCATCGACGAGAAGGAGCTGATGCGCGGCGTGCAAAAGCTCGCGAACCGGCTCACGACGGGGATGGTCGTCGCGGCGCTCGTCATCGGTGCGGCGCTGATCATGCGTATCGACGCCCGACCCGAGATCTTCGGATACCCGGCCGTCGCGATCGTGCTCTTCAGCATCGCGGCTGCGGCCGCCGGGTGGCTGCTCGTCAGTATCGCGCTCTCCGATCTCCCTCAACACCGTCGCCGTCGCAGACGCTGAACGCCCGGCGACGAATCGACCCGGTCGCCACCAGCGCGCGGACCCGCTCGTAGAGAACGACCATCGCCTCGGTGCGCGGACCGGACTTCGCCATGATCGGCAGACCGGATCGATCTCCGACGCGAGACACCCCCGAACGCCTGGGTCGGGGGTCAGCATTCTGCTTGGAGAAGCAGGGTACGGCGTTACGCATCCGCTGCGAATGTGGCGGCGAGCTCGGCGTTCTCGCTTTGCCGCGCGAGGAGACCGCGTTTCTGGCGGTGTGCCCGGGCTGCGGGACGCACTACCGACGACCGATGGCTGATCTCGTCCGTCGCGCCATACCGGGCGATGTCGCGACTGTCGTCCTGCCTCGAAGCCGACCGCGCCGTTGAGTCCCTCACACCGATACTGCAGTCGGCGCGTCCGTGATGTGCGAGGCGATCTGATCCCGAGTACCGACGGGTGAATGCTCCGCCTGCGATGCTCGCGACGCGCGACCTCGTTCGCATTCTCGGCGTCGACGGCCGCACCATCGCCCGCTGGAGCCGCCAAGGGCGGCTCGAGACTGTATGGACGCCGGGAGGACACCGCCGTTTTCCTGTCGCGTCTGTGCTCGCGTTGTTGCGCGAGTTCGGACTCGACGAACAGGCCGCAGAGGCCGCCGTCTCTGCACTTGCATAGCGAGCGCATGAGCCGCCCCGAAAGGCGATACCGACGGCTGCTCCTTCACTTCACCGTCGAATGTGGCTGGCGAGCCTGTTGGGTTGTAAAGGGGGCGGTGTGATCTCGTACCGGGTGAAGCGCGGAAGAAGTCCGCTCACGCTGTTGCCCGGCGTGGTTTGCGTCGCTACGTTCGCTCCATTGTCCGGCTGAGCGAACGAAGGGCGGGAGCGATGACGCGTCACACGCGACGGATCGTTGGTTTGTTGAGCGCGGGGGCGCTCGCGTTCGGTGTGCTGTTTGCAGCTCCGGCCGTAGCGGCATCGAAGACGGCCTTCACGACGGTCGCGACGGGGTTTGATAACCCGCGTGGTCTCGCGTTCGGTAACGACGGTCGCCTGTATGTGGCCGAGGCGGGAGCGGGTGGCGCGACGTGCGCGACCGGTGGGCCCGAAGGTGATCTGTGCGTCGGATTGACGGGTGGGGTCAGCGTCATCAATGAGCACGGCGCTCATCACCGGATCGTTGCGGGCCTGGCCTCCTTCTCGGGCGACGGCGGATTCTTCGCCACCGGCGCCGACGGATTGACCCGGACCGCAGGCGGCAATCTCTACACGATCATGACCAGCTGCCCGCAGATGGTCGACGGAGCCCCGCCGGGTGTGTTCGACCCGTCGCTGGTGGCGAAAGTGCGCGCCCAGGCCGGACGGGTCCTCAAAGTGAAGGGCGGCGGGTTCGAGCGGTTGGCCGGCGTCGGACGGTTCGACTGGAACTGGAGCGTGCGGCACGCGGATCTCGTGCCGGGCCAGTTCCCCGACTGCGATCCGTACGCCATTCTCGCCGGCGAGCACCACGATCTGTGGGTAGCCGACGCAGCCTCGAACACCCTCGACCACGTGTCGGCCGACGGCACGATTGAAATCGTGGCCTTCTTTCCCAACCCTGCCGTCTCCGACGCCGTCCCGACGTGCCTCGACCGGGGTCCCGACGGTGCGCTCTATGTCGGTGAGCTCTCGGGCGGAGGCAACCCGCCGGGTTCTTCCCGAGTCTGGCGAGTCGACATCAGTACGACGAACCCGACACCGACGGTGTGGGCAAGCGGGTTGACGGCCGTCACGGGATGCGGCTTCGCTCAGGGCAAGTTCTACGCGACTGAGTTCTCGACGTTGGGCCTCGACAACGCGGCCCCGGGCACGGGTGCCGTGGTGCGCGTTCCGGCTCACAGCACGTCTCCGATCGTCGTCGCGGACGGGCTGAGCTTCCCGAACGGATTCGCGGCGCAAGCGGGCGCCATTTACGTGTCGAACTGGAGCGTCTCGCCAGCGGTCATCCCGCCGGGCTCGCCGCCGTTCGAGCCAGGCGAGGTCGTACGCATCGACCTGCACTAGGCGGCGCGCCGCAACACCAAACCAGATTGAACACGCTCACCCCCGCTGAGCTCGGCCGGTGTCTGCTTGTCAGCCCGGAGACGTCGCGCTGGCGCGGGTCGGATTGAAGCGGTGAGGTCACGGGGCGGTCACCTTCCGTTGGCTACCGTCCTCGAGTTCCCGCGAGCCGCGGGTTCGACATCCGGGCGCGGAAGCGGCGGTACGCGCGGTCAGGCGATGAGTTCGATCTCAACGAAGTTTCGCGGCGTTCGAGGAGTTCGCGGTGACGCGTGGTGCGCCGGCGTTTCGTGCGGTTCGACGACGGCTCTCGCCTGGTTGGCAGCATGACCAGCTTTTCGGGCTGACCGCGATGACTGGAGTTGCCACGACCTTCACGGCTCAATGTGTCGCGCAGGTGGGGGCGGCCAGACCGGAGTCCCGACGCGCGGTCGGGCCCGTAACGAGTTCACCCGCCCCTTGTGTGTCGCGGGATGGAAGGATGACGGGATGGTGGGTACTTCGGGTGCGGGGGAGAGTGGGAGTGATCCCGGGCCGATCCGTTACGTGGAGAGTGACGGGCTCCAGATCGCATATCAGGTTGTCGGGAGCGGTCCCGTCGATGTCGTCTACGTCCCTGGTCTCGCGAATCACATCGAGTCGATGTGGGACATTCCGGAGCTGGCGCGCTTTACGGTACGGCTGGGGTCGTACTGCCGATTGATCTTGATCGACAAGCGCGGGACGGGGCTGTCGGATCGGCTGCCCACCGATAGTCGGTCATCGGTCGAGGAACGGATGCACGACGTGCAGGCGGTGCTCGACGCGACGAACTCATCGTCGGCGTTCCTGTTCGCCACCGCGGACGGCACACCGGTCGCTCTGATGGCGGCCGCGACCTATCCCGACCGTGTTCGCGGCCTAGCGCTATGGGCTGCGTCGGCGCGCTTGCTCGAGGACGTGGATTACCCGATCGGGCTGCCCGAGGAGGCCGTTGAGGTGCTACTCGCAGGTTTCGGCGCCACGTGGGGCAATGACGAGGACCCCGGTCTGAACTTTGTCGCACCCAGCATCGCTGAGGACCCACGATGGTTGACCGCTATGGCCAGGATCGAGCGGCGATCGGGCACCCCTGCTGATGCCGTGCGCTACTGGGCCGTGAACCTGCGGGTCGACGTGCGCTCGGCCCTACCCGCCATCTCGGTCCCAACTCTGGTCATGCACTGCACCGGTGACCAGATGTACCCGGTCGCACAAGGCCGCTACGTCGCGGAACATGTCGACGGCGCACGGTTCCTGGAAATCGCTGGATCCGACCACTTCATGTTCGCCGAGAACGGCGAACGGGTGGCCGACGAGATCGAGGAGTTCGTCACCGGGGTTCGAGCCGGCCCCGCTTCGCAACGCAGACTGGCCACCCTGCTGTTCACCGACATTGTCGGGTCCACCCGGCGAAGTGCCGAATTGGGAGATGACCGCTGGCGCTCGTTGCTCGACGCCCACGACACCGCCATAGCCGTCCAGGTTGACCGGCACCACGGTCGGGTGGTGAAGATGACAGGCGACGGGTGTCTGGCTGTCTTCGACGGTCCGCGCCACGCCATCCTTGCAGCCGAGGGAATCCGCCACGCCGCCTCTCGCATGGGCCTAAAGGTGCGCGCTGGGGTCCATACGGGTGAAATCGACTTCCGCGGTGACGATCTCGCCGGTCTCGCCGTGCACATCGGTGCCCGAGTGGCCGCCCTCGCAGGCCCCGACGAGGTGCTCGTCTCGAGCACCGTGAAGGACCTCGTCGTCGGCTCGGGCATGGAGTTCGTTCACCGTGGAACTCACAGCCTAAAAGGCGTTCCCGGCGAATGGCAGCTCTACGCCGTACTGCCCTGACGGGCCGGTAGGATCGCGCTGTTTGACCCGCCATTCGGCGCGACGGCATGGGGATTGTGGGGGCGCGCCAGACCTGGCTGAAGCCAGGGCCACGCTGTTCCTGTCGGCGGAAGCAACGAATGCCGAGGCGACGCAGATTTACTGGGCGCTCCACACGCGGACTGTCGCAGGATCATGCAGCAGTCCCTGTTCTCGGGTCGGCGACGGGAGCGGCGGGTTAATCACCGCGATGGTTCGGCATGAGTGAGTCCGCCTGTCGGGCGGAGTGCTCGGTCAGCATCGCGACGCCCAGGGCGATCGTCGTGAGGCCCCACGCCGAAACGGCGCCGTTCGGGCGCTTGCCCGTGATCGCCAGGAGGGGAAACATCGCGACGGGCGGGTAGAGGCCCATCGCCAACGGAGTGATCCTCGCCCACCCTCGCCAACTGCGGGAGCGGGCGACGCAGACGCCGGCGATGGTCATGCCGACCGTCGTGAGCACCGCGGCCAGAGGGAGCGCCGCAATCTCATCATTGGCGACAGCGATCGCGATGATCTCGCCCACGAAGAACGTCACTCGGCCGACAATCGCAATCCGCAGTCCAATGCGCCCCCAATCAAGGCCATCGAACGTGTCGGAGCGAAGCAGAGCGACGAGCCCGGCGCCGATCAGCGGGTGAACCACCAGCCAGACTGCCTCACACACGTAGAACCGCGCGCTTCCGTTCGGCGCGGACAACCCGATCAGGCCGTTCACGACCCAGGCCCCGCCTCCCGCCACCAGACACGCCGCCCCTACACGTTCCTTGTCCACGGTCCTCCTTAGAGTGAACATCTACTCACTAGAGTAGAACTCTATTGAATAGAGTTCCACTAGAATTTCGGCGTGGTGGAGAAGGAGACGCCGACGTACCGCAAGCTGCAGGCGCAGATGACGAGCGACCGAATCGTCGCGGCGGCGCGTTCCCTCATGTCGGAGCGTGGGTGGGCGGCGAGCACCATCAGCGCCATCGCCCAAGAGGCCGGCGTGTCGACGCCGACGATCTACGCCGTGTTCGGCAACAAGCGTGGTCTTCTCGCCGGAATGCGTGAGGTGATGCAACGGGATTCTGAGATCCCCGAACTCATGGCGGCAGCCGGGCGTGAGCCTGATCCGGCTGTGCGACTCCGATTGTGGGCACTGCTCATCCGCCAGCAGATGCAGACGAGCTACGACGTCATCGCAATCCATCGCGAGGCGGCACGCAGCGATTCCGAGGTGGCTGTCGCCTATCGACTGGTGCTCGACTCGCGAGCGGAAACGTTCCGGACCTTCATCCGAGGGATAGGTCAACGACTTCCGAAGGAGATCGACGAGCAAACCGCCGTCGACCTCCTCTGGGCGTTCTCGAACGAGGAGCTCTGGCGCGAACTCACCGAGGAACGTGGATGGTCTCCGGACCGATTCGAGGCCTGGCTCGGCGCCACACTCATCGCGCAGATCCTGATCCAACCGGCAACCTCCGGCCGCCGGGCGCGCTCGTCGCCACCATCCGCCTGACCGCAAAGCGGCCCCCGCGGACAGGCAGCTGCGGACTCGACGCCTGAGTCGAACTCGCTGGGGTGCATCACCAGCTTTCCGGGCCGACGATGTCTGCACGTTGAGCACGCTTCGAACCGCCGCGGCGATGCCGCCGCGCGCCAGGAAGGCCGACCCCGGCGGCGATGGCGCATGCTGTCAACTGGACATTCGCGTCGGGCGAGTGTCGACGGTCGGCAACCTCTACTCGAATTCGGCCGCGGGGTTGGCGCGGGTTCAGCGAGGTTTCGGGGCGTGCCGAGCCTCTCGCGGGGTTGGCGCGGGGTTGGGCGATATCGAACCCGCATGACCAGCTTGGAAGAACGGCAGGTTCACGCCAAGGCGAACAGCTCCGAACCATCGTGGCCGGTCGGATCGCCTTCGTGACTCATGGCGAAGTGTCCTGAATGAATGCGGTCGCGGGGTAGCCCCGGGGCTGCTGAGTTCGCGAGTGGAAAGCGCGGTCGTGGTCACGGGCCGCCGCCGCCGAGTCGACGACGGCCCTGTACCGGTCGCGCGCCGCGGCGCGAGGCGGGAGAGTCATTTTCGTGGACGGATGTGTGGTCAGGCCGTCATCCGGAACGGCGGGTACTCGTCGGTGAGAAGCCCGACGTAGGCCTCCACCCGCAGCGCGTACCGCTGGATGCCGACGAGGAAGTCGCGGATGGCCGTGGGGTATTCCGCGGTGATCAACACGGCGAAGAACCCGCCGATGAACGCGAACCCGCCGGCGATGACGAGTGCGATGAGCGCCACGTAGTGCGGGATGGCCAAGACCCATTTGTACAGCGGCTTCCACCGGTTGAGGTGCTCGGGGGTAGGCGAAGCTGAGGTTGGTGTGCGCCTCGACACCGTCGTCGGCGGCGGTGGGGTTGAAGTCGAAAGGCGGATAGTCGTCGTGCAGAAACATCGCGTAGCTGAACGCTCTCCACTCGTAGCGATAGGTCATGGCGATCATGTCGAACAGCGGTCGCGGGATGCGCTCGGTGAACAGCACGGTGAAGAGGCTGATGAGGGTGAGGACCTGGCGGAGCGTGCGCAGCACGTTGGCGATGACCAGATGCGGTAGCGCCAGTAGCCACTGGACGAGTGGCCGCCAGCGGGTGATGTGGCGATCGGCCTGGAAGTCGAGTTGTACGGGGTAGGGGTTGGACATGGTCATGGGAGCCTCTCTTCGGGTTGCGAGTGATGAGGAGTGGTGACGCGGGCGAGGAGCTCGCGATCGTCGGGGAACTCGGCCGTGTGGACGAGCGCGAGCCCGGCCGCGCGTGCGCGATCGCCGGTGACGACAAGCGTCGCGATCTCCACGACTTGGCGATGGCGACGGGCGGTCGTACGCGATTGCTGCTGCGCGGTCGAGATGTGCAGGTGCGCCGCGGCCGTGTCGCCGGCGTCGGTGGCCATGACGGCCAACAGGGCGTGCTCGATTGCGTTCATTGAAAGCACGATGCGCTCGCGCGCTGATCCGGCCCTGACCTGGCGCTGACGATCCGAACTACGGTCGCCGTATGCGCATCGGGCTCCTGGGTGGACTCGAGGTGCGCGACGACGACGACACGGAACTGGTCGTTGCGGGCGCGAAGCTGCGGGCGCTCTTGGCGGTACTGGCCCTGCAGGTGGGACGGGTCGTGCCGGCCGAACAGCTCGTCGATGCGCTGTGGGGCGACGATCCGCCGTCGGGTGTGCGCAACGGTCTGCAAGGGCTGGCGTCGAAGCTGCGGCGCGCCCTCGGCTCCGCCGACGCCGTCACGATGCGCGGCGTCGGCTACGTGCTCGAGCTCCCCGCCGAAGCGGTCGACGTGCACCGGTACGAGCAGCTGATCGCCGACGGGCACGCCGCGATCGCGGCCGGCGACCCGGCATGCGCGGTGGAGCTGCTGGCTGCGGCCGATTCGTTATGGCGCGGCGACGCCCTGTCGGACTTCCTGTACGACGACTTCGCGGTGCCCGCGATCAGTCGCTTGTCGGAGCTGCGCCTCGCGGTGATCGAGGAACGGCTCGACATCGAGCTCGAGCTCGGTCGACACCTTGGCGCGATCGTCGAGCTCGAATCGCTCGTCGCCGAGCACCCATTGCGCGAGCGGCTGCGCGGATCGCTCATGGTTGCCCTCTATCGCGCGGGTCGCCAGGCCGACGCCCTCCGGGTCCTCCAGGAGGGACGCAACATCCTCCGCGAGGAGCTCGGTCTCGAACCGGGGCCCGAGTTACGCCGGTTGGAGAACGCGGTGCTCGCGCACGACCCTTCGTTGGACGCGCCCGCGCCGGCCGACGCACCAACCGCGACCCGGGCCGAACGCCACTCCACAATCCCCGAATCGCTGACCTCACTGGTCGGGCGCGACGACGAGCTCCGCGACCTCACGCGACTCGTCGGAGAACATCGCTTCGTCACGCTCGTGGGGCCGGGAGGTGTCGGCAAGACCCGGCTGGCGATGGAGGTGGCGCGCGCCGCGGCACTCGATCTGGCCGACGGCGGTTGCCTTGTCGAGCTCGCCCCTGTCGGTGATCCCTCCGGCGTGCGGGACGCGATCGCGTCCGCACTCGACGTCGCCGACTCAGGCCGGCTCGCGGAGATGATCGGCGACCGTGAGGTGCTGATCCTGCTCGACAACTGCGAGCACGTGATCGAGACGGCCGCGGATATTGGTGAAGACCTGTTGCAGCGCTGTCCCCGACTGCGGCTCCTCGCCACCTCCCGTGAGGCGCTGCGCGTCGGCGGTGAGACGGTGTGGCCGGTGCCGCCGCTCGCGGCCGACGACGCGGCACGGCTGTTCGTCACGCGGGCGCACGCCGCGGGCGCGCAGTTCGAAGTCTCCGACGAGCTCCTCGTGGTGATCTCCGAGATCTGCGCCCGCCTCGACGGCATGCCGCTCGCCATCGAGCTGGCGGCGGCGCGAACGCGCGCGATCCCGATCGAGCAGATCTCGTCGCGTCTCAACGATCGGTTCCGTCTGCTCACCGGAGGATCGCGCACCGCCCTTCCCCGTCAGCAAACGCTGCGAGCCGTCGTCGATTGGAGCTACGAGCTGCTGTTCGACGACGAGCAACGGGTGTTCGAACGGTTGTCGGTGTTCGCCGGTGGTTGCGACCTGGCCACCGCGACGGCCGTCTGCGCGGATGCGACCGTCGTGGCCGACGACTTCGAAGACCTCATCCACGCGCTCGTCGACAAGTCGCTCGTCGTTGCCCAACGCCGCGGCGACGAGCTCCGTTTCACCCAGCTCCAGACGCTCGCGCACTACGGCCAGGAAAAGCTCGCCGAGCGCGGGGAAGCCGAACGGATCCGCGACGCGATGGCGGCGCACTACGCGCGGCTGTGCGCGGGGAGCGCGGCGGCGTACGCCGGCGAGCACCAACGCGCGTGGCTGGCGGCGATCGACCAGGAGCACGACAACCTCCGGACGTCGCTCGAATGGGCCGTGGCCAACGACGATGCCGAGATCGCGTTGGGAATCGCGGGCGGTGCCAGCTGGACGCACTGGATGGTGGGTACGTTCACCGAAGGAAAGCGGTGGATCGACGAAGCGTTCGCGTGTGCGGGAGAAGCGAACGAGGCAACGCGCGCGCTGGCATTCATGGGGCGGGGTCTCCTCAACTTCCTCGCGGGCTTGCCGGCAAACTCCGATGCCGACCTGGAGGCGGCGCTCGCGATCTTCCGCGAGCGCGACGACGTGCAAGCGATGGCGCTGACCTATTCGTTCTGGGCCGAGTTCCCGCATGTGGTGGGCCACATCGACGAAGCGCGCCGGAGACGCCTGGAAGTGCTCGCGTTCTACGTCGGCTTGCCCGACGAGCCGTTCGCGATCGCCGCGCGCGCATACTCGCAGGCGATCCTGAGCGTCCTGGATGGCGACCTCGTCGCGGCCGAGCAGTACTACCGCGAAGCCGCGTTGGGCTTCGCTCACGGCGACCGGCCCGTCATGCGCACGGTATGCCTCGGCATGGTCGCCGACTTCGACGAGCGCGCCGGCCGCTACGCCGCGGCCATCGGTGAGCTCGAGGAGGCCGTCGAGCTCACCGATGCTCTCGGCCTCCGGAGCTTCACCGGATCAGTGCTCTCACGCCTTGCGTGGGTGCTGCTCCAGGACGGCAACGTGGCGCGCGCCGAGATCATGAACGGGCGTGCGCTCGAAGTGGGCCGCCGGTTGCGGAGCCCCTCGGTGCTCTTCCTCGCGTTGACCGGCGCAGCCCTTCTGCACCGCCATCACGGACGCAACCGCGACGCGACCGACGCCGCAACCGAGGCACTCGCGATCTACTGGACGGGCTGGCCTCGACGGTTCGGCAATCGGATCGACCCGGAGCTCGAGATCCGTTCGGCCGCGGCCGTGTGCTGCGCGGTGCTCGGGATCGTGGCCGCCGAAGCCGGCGATGGGGCCCGAGCCGCGGCGCTGCTCGGGCACGCCGATCGCCTCCGAGGTGACGCCGGGGCTCCGGTGACGGCGCTCCAACACGACGAACTCGAGTCGGCTCGAGACATCGTGAAGTCGCTTCTCGGTCCCGACGGGTATCTCGCGGCCTTCGAGCAAGGCCGCCGACTCGACCTCGGCGAGCTGGTCGGCTTCGGACCCGAGAGCAGCCCGTAGAACGGCGCGTTCGGCGGCTGACCACGAGCCGGCGCCGGAATCCAGCGGCAGCACAGCGGCGAGTCAGCGCACTCCTGGATTGTGAGGTGGTCCCGCACGCTGCGGGCCCACCAGGAGGAAAGCCCGTGAGTG
>JBBSEC010000010.1:0-62880 GCA_038240075.1 Acidimicrobiia bacterium | reverse complement strand
GCGGGGTCGTCCTCCCAACCGCCGAACCACACGGTCGAGGCCTCGTTCGACCACACGAGGTGGTCTGCAGCGGCGAACGGCACGTCGCCGCAGTCCCGATCGCGCAGCCGGTCGAGAACCCGTTCGGGGATGCGCCCGCCGCGGCGTGACACCACGACTGCGAACGTCAGCATCGGGTCGGGACGTTACCCGAGGGGTCTCATGTGGTCATTCGTGAGCACGGGCGAGCGAACCCCGGAGAACGCCTAACCACAGGCAGTTTCGCAATCCCGGCACTGGACCGGACACCGGGTGACTCGTCTAGCCTGTACTTCGATCGTCAAGGAGGATCGATGCCGTACGTGATGATGCCGGTGCCCGAGGAGCATGTCGAAGAGGTCATGCAATTCATCCTGCGGGCCATCGCGCGGGCGGCGATCCAACCCTGGGACACCGAGTCGATCGGCCAGGTCTACGACGACGTCGACGAGGCAACCAGGTCACTCCTCGCGTTCGTCGCCCGGGCCTCGTCGGAGGGGGGCGAGCTCGACTCGATCGACGCAGCCCGCAAGCTCCAGCTGACGCCCCGCGAGGTCGCCGGCATCATGAACGAGCTCAACTCGATGACACGCGACGCCGAGCGGCCGGTGCTGATCAACGTGCGCACCGTCACCGAGCGCCGGGCCAACGGCCGCACGATGGAGAAGCGGATGCTCCAGATGGACGGCGACGTCGGCGAGCTGGTCCGGGCGGCCGAGCAGGCCGAGCTCAAGGCCGCGGCCGACCCGACCGGCGGGACCACGCCGTGACCTCGACCGACGCCGGCGCCACCGAGGCCGGCTCGGCCGAGCCCGGGCTGCCGTCGATCGAGGTCGACGGGGTCTCGGCGTCGTACCGGGTGCGCATCGACGCGACCGACATGATGACCGACCTCAAGCGGCTGGTCCTGCGCCAACGCGACTCGTTCGACCGCCTGATCCCGGCGCTGCGCGACGTGTCGTTCCACGTGCCCAAGGGCTCGGTGCTCGCGGTCATCGGCCGCAACGGCGCCGGCAAGTCGACGCTGTGCCGCGTGCTCAGCGGCGTCCTTCCACCGGAGACCGGGCGGGTGACCGTCCGGGGTCGGCTCAACATGCTCACTCCGGGCATCGGGTTCAGCGCGCACCTCACCGGTCGCGAGAACATCACCCTCGGCGGGCTCGCCAGCGGCCTCTCGCCGGAGCGGCTCGCCGACCTCGCGGAGGAGATCGGCGAGTTCGCGCAGCTCGACGAGTACCTCGACCTGCCGATGAACGCGTACTCGGGCGGCATGCGCATGCGCCTCGCGTCGTCGGTCGCGGTGTTCCTCGATCCCGAGATCCTGCTGATCGACGAGGCCCTCACCGGCGGCGACACCGCGTTCGGCGAGCACATCGCGCAGAAGACCGCGCAGCTCACGGGTGCCGGGCGCACGATCGTGCTCGTGACGCACGGGCTCAGCTCGGTGCGCACCATGGCGACGCAGGCACTCTGGTTGCACCAGGGCAAGGTCGCGGAGTTCGGCGATCCCGACGAAGTGGTGAGCAAGTACATGCGCTACTGCCGCATCGAGTCGTTGACCGTCGACGACCTGTGATGACCCGTGTGCTGTTGACCCGTGTAATGGAGATCACATGACGGAAGACGGCGCGTACAGCAACGTCGAGTACGTGTTCGAGCCGCACTCGTCGACACTGCCCGACATCCGCGAGTACCTCGCCGCGCTCTGGGAGCGCCGCACCTTCATGGTCGAGCTGGCGCGCGCCGACCTGCGCTCGACGCGCGCGAGCACCGCGCTCGGCAGCGTGTGGAGCGTGCTCGATCCCCTGTTCCAGGGCGGCATCTACTTCTTCCTCTACACGGTCATCCGCGGGGGCGGCAGCAGCGGGAAGAACTCGACGTTCCTGCCCGTGCTGATCGCGGGGTTCTTCCTCTTCAGCCTGAGCATCGGCGCGCTCGGCGAAGGCGGTAACTCGATCAAGCGGTCGAAGGGCCTCATGCTCAACTCCACCTTCCCGCGCGCGATGCTCCCGGTGACGGCGGTGTACAAGACGTTCCTCAAGTTCATCCCGATGGTGGGTGTGCTGTGCGTGCTCTTCCCGCTGGTCGGCGGCACGCTCGGCCCCGGCCTGTTCGTGCTCCCGATCCTGTTCGCGATCCAGATGGTCATGAACGTGGGGATTGCCCTGCTCGTCGCGACGTTCGTCACGCTGGTCCCCGACGGCACCAACGTCATGAACTACATCAACCGGGTCCTGTTCTTTGCCACCCCCGTCGTGTACCCCGCCGCGCTCCTTCCCTCGAGCGCCAAGCTGCTCGTCGGCTGGCAGCCGTTGTTCGCGCTCTTCGCGAGCTACCAGAAGATCTTCCAGGGCGGGGTGCCGAGCATCGGCTTGATCTTCCAGTCGGCGGTGTGGGCGGTCGTCCTGGTCGTCCTCGGGGGAAACCTGTTCCTGCGCCACGAGCGAGAGTTCGCCCTCCACCTTTGAGGGCGAGGAAGGGACGCGCGACGGTGGGGGACGACCAACCCGATCGCAAGCCACTCGTGTTCTTCCACGTCATGAAGTGCGGCGGCACTTCGGTGCGCGCCGGGCTCGCCACCGGCGCCGCGGGAACGCGACGGGGGTCCGACGTCTTCGAGCTCGACGGACCGGCAGCCAAGGCGGCGGCCGGTGGCGGGCTCGCCGAGGAATGGCAGTTCCGTGACGCGCTGCTGCCGTACGCGCTGACGGCCATCAATCCCGCGGTGGTGCTGGGGCACTTCCGGTACCGCGACCGCTACGCCGACCTCGAGCGCGGCGCGCACTTCGTGACCGTGCTGCGCGATCCCGTCGATCGCATGGTGTCGCTGTACAAGTGGCGCCGCTACAAAGAGGGAATCGCCGCGCCGTTGTCGCGCAGCTTCGACCAGTTGGTCTCCACGGGGCGCTGGGCCAAGCAGGGTCAGGCCTACGTCGACACGTTCTGCGGTCGCGACGATCTCCATCCGCGATCGGACGAGGCCACGGACGCCGCGGTCGCCAACCTCCGCCGGTTCGCCGTCGTCGGCTTCATCGACCGCCTCGACGACTTCTCCGAGCAGGTGAGCGCGCGTCTCGGCCGCACGGTCACCATCCCGGTGCTCAACCAGAGCCCCGCACCGCCCGACACCGAGATCGACGCCGCGATGCGGGAGCGCGCGAAGGTGCTGTGCGCGCCCGACTACCGGGTGTACGACCAGCTCGTCGCCGACCGGGCCTGAACAGCTCGTCGCGATCGACCGGGTTCAGCCTCCGCCGCTGAACTGCCAGAGCTGACGCTCGCCCGTGTCGTTCTCGAAGCCGTTGTTCACGAGGAACGCGGCGCGGCCACTGCCCTTCCAGTCGGCGATGGCGACGACAGTGTCGCCCGAACCGGTCTTCGTGGGCGCCATCTCCGGGCCGGCCTTCCACTTCAGGCCCTTGCCCTCGTTGAGGTACACCCGGTCGGGCTGGTCGAGGCCCGGCTTGGTGCCGCCGGTCTCGACGTAGAGGTCGGGATCGCCGTCGCCGTCGACGTCGCCGAACGCGACATCGATGCCGGCGGTGAGGTTGAGGCTCAGCACGGGCTTGCCGTACTTCCCGTGGTTGTCGAGGTACACCTGCACGTGCTTCTTCGTGATCGTGGCCAGATCCGGGAGCCCGTCGCCGTTGAGATCGGCGAACGCCACGTTGATGAGGCCGTGCGTGTCGAGCCCGAACGACTTCGGATCGTCGACGAACGTGCCCTTCTCGTTGCGGTAGAGATGGAAGCCCTGCTCGGGCGTGCACACCGCGAGATCGTCGTAGCCGTCGCCGTTGATGTCGGGCGCGGCCGCGCACAACGCTCCGATCGGAAGGGTCGGCGCTCCCGTCACCCCCTCGAAGTGATCGCCCTTGTTGATCCACAAGTGGTCGGGGCTCGGGTACTTCACCGGTGTGTCGGCACCGGCGAAGAGGTCGGGAAGCTTGTCGCCGTTGGCGTTCATGACCACGGGCACCCGGCCGCGCGAGTCGGGGTCGTTGATCCCCCACTGCTTCGCCTCGTTGACGAACGTGTGGTCGGGGCGCTGGATCCAGAGCTCCTTCGGCGCGGTGCACGTGCCCCTGCACGCGCCGATCGCGACGTAGACGTCGAGGAGGCCGTCGCCGTTGAAGTCGGCGACCGCGCAACCGTGGCGATCGCGGTACCCCGGATCGAGGCCCTTGTAATACGGCTCGAACTTCCCGTCGGGCAGACCGCGCAAGAGCGGCCACGAGCCCTCGTGCACCGACAGCAGCAGGTCGGGGATGCCGTCGCCGTTGAAATCGGCGACACAATCCTGACCGTGCGTGTGCGTCGCCTTCGCCAACCCCGCGCCGGCCTGCTCGGCGACGTCGGTCGCGACGAGCTTCGCGCTCCCGCTCGATCCGCACGCGGTCCCCGCGCCGAGCGCGAGCGCGACCAGCGCGGCCAATGACGTCACGCCTCGACGAGAGGTCAGCATGGGTGCCCCTCGCTCTGATCGGTGCCGTGGATCGCGCGGTCGCGATTCACCCAGGGAAACGGCTCCTCGGGCTCAGGCCGACCGAGGAAGCGGCACAGTGGCCCCCACTCCGGGTTCGCGGTGAGATCGATCTCGAGGAAGTCGGCGCGCCCGTCGAAGAACGCGTGCACGCGCTCCATGTGGTGCACCCACTCGTTCGTCCACTTCTCCTCGTCGATCACGAGGAAGGTGCCGTCGTACTCACCGGCCGCGTGCAGCGCAATGTTGCGCTCCACGTGGCGGCGGCGGCTGTCGATCCACTTGTCCATGGGGCGCGTGGTCAACACGAACCGGCTGCCCGGGTACTGCGTGTGGAGCATCCGGAACCGGCGGCTCAGCAGCCCGATGTCGGAGAACACGTCCCAACGCGGGTCGACGTGCGACAGCAACGGCACGTCGTCGTCGATGGCCAGCTTGACCGCGTTGTGAACGTCGGTCCCTCCGTCGTGGAGGCTCCGGAGCCCGAGGATCGTCATCGCCTGGTCGAACGACGTCGTACCGGTCTTGTTCAGGCCGATGCCGAAGATCCGGGGCCGGTCCGGCCGCAGATCGGGGTCGGGTGAGCCGTCCATGGTCACCAGACGCTAGCCGGGGCGATCCGGGCCGTCGCTACGCGCGCAGTAGGACGAGATGCTGCTTCAAGTCACCGGCTTCGATGAAGTCAACGACCTTGAAGCGCTTGCCCCACTGCTTCTCGACGTACTTGCGCGGGATGCACGCCTCGCCCCACCACGCGTCGGGATCCGCGGGGTCGTAGGGCGAGAAACAGAACTGGCCGGCGTCGTAACGAGCCAGCTCGGCATCGGTGTCGAGGAACATCTTCTTGTTGATCGGTGACACCGTCTTCGACTCGCCGGTGCGGAGGCGGCCGCAGTTGACGATGAAGCTGCGCGGACGAATGGTCAACGCGAGCGCACCGCCGGGCCGCAGCACGCGCTTGAACTCGTCGAGCCAGCGGTTGTGCAACGACTCCGAGAAGTGCGAGAAGACCGAGTAGGCGTAGATGTACCCGACCTCGTTGTCCGCGAACGGGAGCGGTGGGCCGGCGTCGTTGCGGGTGAACTTGCACCACGGGTCGGTTGCGACGCAGTAGTCGATGAGCGACTCGTTGTAGTCGGTGCCGAGGAGCTGGCCGGGGTCGAGATCCTTGAGGAAGTAACGGATCACCCGGCCGAAGCCACAGCCGAAGTCGAGGACAGGGCCGTTGTCGCGCAGGCTCCCGAACCGGTTCGCATGCAGATCGCGCACGGTCCGGTAGATGTCGAAGCCCTCGGCGAGGGTCTCGGTGCCCGTCTTGCCGGTCCAGCGCCGCTGGACCTCGGGCTCGGGCAGGCCCGGGAGCATGTCGCGGAGCGCCGGAGAGGTCTCCCGACCTTCGGTGTTGATCCAGAACCAGAAGTCGTCGCCCACCGTCCGGAAGAGGTCCGCCGGGTGCTTTCCCTCGTAGTCCTTCAGCAGCGTTTCCAGCTGACTACGGAACGCCTCACCCTTCGGGTTTTCCGTAGCAGTCATCGCGCGATCAGTCACCTTTGCGGGTGGAGGTGGTGCGGAGCGTGATCCTAATTGTGGAGCCTGCGAAACCTCAACCTCGCGGCCGGTCACGGTTGACCCACGGGAACGGCGCATCCGGTTCGGCAACGCCCAGCAACGCGCAGAACGGGCGCCAGCTCCCGCCGTTGGTGATGTCGATCTCAAGGAAGTCGGCGCGGCCGGTGAAGTAGTCGCGGACACGCGCGACGTGGCTCGCCCAGTGCGCGCGCCACGCGTCTTCGTCGACGACGAGAAAGTTGCCGTCGTACTCGCCGGCGGCCTGTTTGCGGATGTTGTTCTCGACGTGGCGGCGGCGACTGTCGATCCAGTCGTCGACCGGGCGCACGGTCAGCACGAAGTGGCTGCCGGGATACTGCTCGTCGAGCAGCCCGAACCGCGTGCTCAACGCCTCGATGTCGGAGAACGCATCGAAGCGGGGATCGAGCTTCGCGAGCAAGGGCTCGCCCGCGTCGGCCGCGGCTTCGACTCGCTCCCGGATCGGCGGTCCGCCCCAATGCAGGCTCACGAAACCGAGCATCGTCATCGCGCGGTGGAACGACGTGGTGCCGGTCTTGTTGAGGCCGATGCCGAAGATCCGTGGCCGGTCGGGGCGCTCCGTACCCATGCGCCATCGTACGTTGGCCCGTTGTTGTCGGGCCTTCCGGGCACCTGTCACACTTCGCCGATGCCCGATGCCACCGCGCGGCGTGCCCGCCCGAAGGTGGCCGTGCTGGCGTGGGACATCGGCCACAACCCGCTGGGTCGCGCGTACGTGCTCGCCGATCTCGTGCGGCGACGATTCGACGTCGAGATCTGGGGTGCGCAGTTCCCGCGGTACGGGAGCCGGATCTGGGCGCCGCTGCGGCACGCGGCGATCCCGGTCCACGGCTTCGCGGGCGAGAGCTTCCCCGCGCACCTCGCGGCGATGGAAGCCGCTGCTGCCCGCATCGACGCCGACGCGATCTGGGTGTCGAAGCCGCGCCTTCCTTCGTACGCGCTCGGCATGCTTGCAACGGAGGTCGCGAACCGGCCGCTCGTGCTCGACGTCGACGACGACGAGCTCGCGTTCTTCGGCCGTGACCAGCGCGACTCCACGCTGCCGTTCGGGGAGACCTGGACGCGCGCGTGTGAGCCGCTGATCGGCGCGGCCGACCAGTTGACCGTGTCGAACGACGCGATCCAGGCGCGCGTCGGTGGGCTGATCGTTCCCCACGCCCGTGACGAGACGACGTTCGACCCGCAGCGCTACGACCGCGACGAGGTCCGGCGGCGGCTCGGCATCGATCCGTCGGACCGCGTCCTGCTCTTCGGCGGGACCGCCCGCGCGCACAAGGGTGTCGTCGAGGTGCTGCAGGCGCTCGAGCGGCTCGACGACCCGCGCTACCGGTTCGCGACCTTCGCGACGGGCGAGCTCGATGATCTGCGCAAGCAGCTCGGCCCGCTCGAGCGGTGGCTGCTGCCCATCCCGTATCCACGCTTCGACGAGCTCGCGGCAATCGTCGGCGCCGCCGATCTCGCGTGTGTCCTGCAGGACCCCGACCCCGACAATGCCGTGTCGCGCTCCCAGATGCCCGCGAAGGTGACGGACGCTTTGGCGATGGCGGTGCCGTGCCTGGTCTCGCCGGTGCCGCCGCTGCGTCCGCTGATCGACGCGGGCGTGTTGCAGGTCTTCGGCGGCGACACCGCGCTTGAAGACCAGATCACCGCAATCTTCACCCACTACGACGACGCGGTCGATCGCGCGCGCCAAGGTCGCGAGGTGTTTCTCGAGGCGTACAGCTACGCCGCGGTTCGTGAGGTCGTCGAGCCGATGATCGAACGTCTCCTCGATCGGCCGGCGCCGCAACGTCCCCGGCTCGACGCGTTCGTCACGCGGTTGCGCGACACCTTCCCGGCCGCGAGTGCTCCCGGGAACGAGCCGACGCACGCGCGTGTTCCCGCCTCGAGGAAGCGCACTGTCACCCCCGGCGAGCCGTACGACCTCGTGATGTTCTGGAAGCAGAACGACACGTCGATCTACGGCCGGCGTCAGGACATGTTCCTGAAGTACCTCGAACGGTCCGGTCGCTTCCACACGATCGTGCACTTCGACAACCCGATCACGCCGGAGGCGCTGATCAAGAACTACGCCCTCGCGAAAGGCTTCTCAGATCAACGCCGGTTGGTCGTGCACCAGACCGTGAAGCGGCTGCTGCACCGGCGCGACCGCCGGCGCGTGCGCCACCGCACCTACGTCTACGGCGGGCGCCGGACCAAGCTCCTCCCGTTGCCGAAGGAGACGGGCTACGTCGACTACGTCGCGTCGATGCTCGCCCGCAACGGGATCGGAGCGCGACCGACGGTGTTCTGGGTCTACCCGACGAACGACGACCTCCCCGCGCTCATCGACGCGCTCGAGCCCGACGTCGTCGTGGCCGACGTGGTCGACGACGACCGCGCGTGGCACACCGCGACCTCACCCGCATACGACCGCATCGACCTGAACTACGAACGCGTGCTGGCGCGCAGCGACGTGGTCGTCGCCAACTGCACGCCCGTGGCCGACAGCATGCGCGCGTACGCGCCCGACGTCCGCGTGGTGCCCAACGCGTGCGACTTCCCCGACTCCGTCACAACACCGACACCGAAGGAGCTGCGCGGGCTGCGCGGCCCGATCATCGGCTACGTCGGGAACCTCTCGACGCGCATCGACATCGACCTGCTCGACGCGGTGGCGCGCGCCCGACCCGACTGGCAGTTCGTGTTCGTCGGCTCCGCGCACTTCGACCAGTCGATCCACCGGCTCGACCCGCTCGCGAACGTGCACTTCGTCGGGGTGAAGCCCTACGACGAGGCGCAGCGGTTCGTCGCGCACTTCGACGTGGCACTGATCCCGCACGTCGACAACGAGATGACCCGTTCGATGAACCCGTTGAAGGCCTACGTGTACGTCGCCGCCGGGGTCCCCGTCGTCTCCACGCCGATCGCCAACCTCGACGAGCTCGCCGATCTCGAAGGGCTGATCACGATCGCGAACGGGCCCGACGAGTTCGTCGCCGCGATCGAAGCCGCGCTGCGCACCGGCAAGCATGCACCTGACCGCGCCGCGCTCGCGCCGAGCTCGTGGCCGGCGCGCGTCGACGCGGTGATGACGTTGATCGACGCCGCGATGACGGCCCCGGCGCGCGACTCAGAATCGCGCGAGCTCTCGTGAAGCGTCAGCGACGGGGCTTGCCGACCGGCGCGCGGAACGTGCCTTCGTAGTCGGCGATCACGCGGTTGTAGTACGGCGGGGCCCGGTCGGGATCGACATCGTGCTTCCATCCGTACTTGTAGCGGTGCGCCTGCAGCAACAGGTCGGAACGCAGCGCACTGCTCGTACGGCGCGCGTGCACAACGCGGGCCGCCGGAACCGGCGAGAGCTCGATCCCCATCTCCCACGCGCGGTGCCAGTAGTCGGTGTCCTCGCAGAACGCGGGGCTGAACCACTCGTCGAAGACGCCGACCTCTTCGTACAGGGCCTTCGAGAGCATGAAGCACCAGCCCGCGGTACCGCCTTGATCGGGGCACGTGAAGCCGAGACCGTCGCAGTGGTCGGTGTAGGGGAACGCGACGCGACGGCCGTCGTTGACCGCTTCGTAGAGGGCCTCGTCCCAACCCGGCTCGACGCGGCAGTCGCTGTTCAGCACGACGACCACCGGCGCGGTCGACAGCCGAATGCCCGTGTTCCATCCCACCGACACGCCGCGGTTCTGGTCGTAGCGGTAGACCTTGGCGGCCAGCGGGATCTCGAACGGAGAGCCGTTGTCGACGACGACGATCTCGGTGGGGATGCGCGCGACCTCCCACACCCGTGCGATCGTGCTGCGCGCCATCTCGGCCAGCTCCGGCGTGCGGCTCCACACCGGGATCGTGACGCTGAGCAACGCCTCGCCGCGGCGGTCGGGTGGGGTGCCGTCGTGGACGAGACCGGGATCGGTGTTCGGAAACGGTGCAACGGTGACCGGTGGGCCTGACATCTCTTGCACCCTTTCGCTCGCTCCCGCGACTCCCTTGGCGTGCAGCAGGCTGAAGGCCTCACGGTACGCCGTCTGCAGATCGGCGATCGCGGAGCCGTCGGTCTGGCACCGCGCCTCGAGGTCGGCGACCTGCCGGCGGAGCCGCGGCTCGTTCAGCCGGTCGTCGTCCCAGAGCTTCGTGGCGTGGTCGAGCGCGAGCCGCGTCGCCATCTCGGTGCCGGGGTGCAGCGTCGCGATGACCGCGTGCGCGCGACCCTTGGCTTCGGTGCGGTCGCAGAACGCATCGAAGTCGATCGGGCGGGCCATGAGGCTGCGCGCGGAGGCGTCGTAGATCACGCGCAGCCCGGCCGGGCCGAGCCGCCATCCCATCTCCACGTCGATCGAGTATCCGAGACGCTGGTCGTGCAGCGCGTGCCGCAGCAGCAGCGCGCGCTTGCAGGAGATCCGTCCCTCCCAGAAACCACGCCAGTCGAGCTCCTGCCCGTCGCCGAGCCGCTCGTACGCGAACATCAGGCGGTCGACGTCGGTGATGTAGTGCATGAGCGGCGTGCGCTCGAGCTCGGGCGCCCATTCGGTGTGACCGAGGATCGCCACCCCGTCGCCGGGCCGCTTCTCGTGACCGGCGAGGTGACGCTCGAGGTAGTCGGGAGCGGCGCGGTCGTCGTCGTCGAAGAACAGGACGATCGGTGCGCGCGCGAGGAACACCGCGTGGTTCTTCGCCGCGCTGCGCCCACCGTGCTCGATGCGCAGGCCGACGATCTGCAGCGTCGTCGCGAAGTCGTCGAGCACGCGGGCAAGGTCGTCGCCGGCGGATCCGTCGTCGACGACGACCACCTCGTACTCGGACCGGTCGAGCGTCTGCTCCGCGAACGACGCGAGGCACGAACGCAACAACTCCGGTCGCTCGTAGGTCGCGATCAGGACGCTGATGCGCGGCGGTGTCGCGGGCTCGAGCCGCGTGAAACCCACGGGCCGGCGATCGGGACCGAGCACCCACGCGCGGCGCACGAAGCCGGTGCCGGGAGCCGAACGCGAGATCGGGCGGCGCAGACCCACGGCCACGTTGTCGGCGAGCGTGACGCGCCCCGTGCGCGCCGCACCGGCGCGCACCGACAACACCGGGAGCGGTGTGACATCGTCGACCTCGCGCGCGACGGTGCCGAGGTGGCGCTGGGTGATCGGCGGCCCGCCGGTGGGACCGTCGGAGTGCGCGGGTTGGAGCCGGTCGACGTCGAGCGCTTCTTGGGTTGCGACGAGCGTGTCGAGGAAGCGACCGGGGAGGATGGCGTCGTCGCGCACGTAGACGATGTAATCGGCACCGGGGGTGTCGTCAGAGCCGGAGCCACCGGGTTCACCGTCGGAGTCGGGCCGCCACTGCTGCTCGACGGTGAGGCGCCGGCTCGATCCGAGCTCGGTCAGCAGCCCCGGCGGCGGGCCCGTCCGGTTGGCCGCGTAGGAGCCGACCACGCGTACCCGCAGCGGCGGAGGCGGGTCGAGGCGCGGTCCGGCCGTCGCCTGCGGGGCCAGGTCGTAGACCGCGAGGTACTCGTCCTGGTGCACCCGCTGGTACTCGCGCTCGAGGTGCTCGAAGAGCTCGGGAAACCGGTAGCGCCAGCTGAACGCGCGCTTCGGCAGCACGAAGTAGCGCGCGCCGCGTGCGCGTTGCGCGTCGAGGTGATTGACGGCGGCGTCGCCGTCGACGGGGTCGTAGCCCGCCCATCCGCCGTCGCGACCTTGTGGGAACGGCCAGCACGGGTGCGATCCCACGTCGACGAGATCTTCGTCGCCATCGGACACGACGAGCACCACTTCACCGGGCCGGCCAATGGTCTGGATGCGCCGGCGGATGATGTCGCTGAGGTCGTCGTCGTCGACGCCCGTGAACCGCAGGGGTCGGTCGGTCGCGTCGCTGACGGTTCGGCCCCGCCGCGCCATCACCTGCTCGACGACGTCGACGAAGCGACGCTCGACGACCGCGAGTCCGTGCCGCAGGTCGACGTGCGTGGCGCCCTCCTCCGACAGCTGATACCAGAGGGCGTCCTCGGTGAGCAGGCGCGTGATTCCCGCGGCCAGGTCGGCAGCGTCGGCGGCGATGAGCGCGTGCCGTCCCTGAACGAGCTCGAGGCCTTCGGCTCCGACCGGTGTGGTGACCACGGGCGTGCCCGCCATCATCGACTGGAGGACCTTGCGCTTCACGCCCGCGCCGTGCAGCAGGGGCACGACCGCAACGCGCGATCGCTCGATGTAGGGCTGCACCGACGGCACCCACCCGATGAGCCGCACACCCGGCGCCGCGGGGTCGATGTCGAGGGTCACCTGATCGAGCCAGTTGCCGATCACCGTCAGCGGATGGCGCTCGAGCAGATCGGGGTCGAGCAACGGCAGCACTTCCGCACACAGGTACTCGACGGCTTCGCGATTGGGAAGGTGGCGGAAGTTCCCGACGAAGTACATGCCGCGCCGGTCCTCGAGCGGATGCGGCGAGCGTTCGATGTGCTCGGCGAGCGGAACCGTGAACACGCGACCGTCGCCGAGGAAGTCGGCGAGGAGATCGCGCTCCTTGTCGGAGACCGCGATGACCGCGTCGGCGTCGTTGTACGTGTTCAGCTCGCGCGTCGCGCCGGTTCCGAAGGCGGCACCGAGGGCCGCGCGCTGACCGAAGGCGCGCCGCGCGTCGCGCAGGAAGTGAATGTCGATCGAGTTGATGACGACGCGCGTGTCGGGCGAGAGCCGGCGCAGGACGGGGAGCAGCTCGGCCGCGGGCTCCCAGAACGCGATGAGCGCGAGATCGAAGCCGCTCGACCGCACGATCCGCTCGGTCGCGCCGAAACCCGCGTGGGTGGCAACGCCCATCTGCCGCAGACGGTTGGCGTGACGCTCTTCGGCGACGCCTTCTTCTTCGCGGGCGAGGAACGTGACCTGCCAACCGGAACGGAGCAGGAACTGAACGGTGTTGTCGATGTCCTGCGAGCCGCTGTCGCGGTCGAAGGCCGGCATCCGTGTATGGACCACCAAGGCGCGGCGGCGGCTCATCCCCGACAGGCCTCGACATCGTCGTGGGCGAGGATGTAGCGCCAGGCTCCGTCGCTCAGGTCGCCCGGCCGGTTCGGCCGGAGGTCGAGCACGCGCTGCCACGACGACGTGCGCATCGGAATCGAAGCTTCGGTTCCGTTTCCCGCGACCCGCACGGCCGTCACCGCGGGCTGGTACACGACCGAGCCACCGCGCGCCCACACCTCCGCGCACCACTCGCGCAGGTACGGCCGGCCGGTGAGCACCGGGGGCCCGTTCACACCGACCCACAACGACGCGGCCGCGGCGACGAGACCGGGGGCCCAGCACACCGGACGCACGTAGTCGTGCCAGGGCGCGCGCACGTCGGGCGACGCTTCCGCGATGAGCGCGACCGACCGGTCGAAGAACACCATGCCGCCGGCGGCCTCGATGCGACCGTCAGGCGTCAGCACCTTGCCGGCGACGGCCGAAGCCGGCCGGGCGGCCACGAGCAGCGCGGCCGCTTCGATCGCGCCCGGGAGCGGGAGCACGCCGGGCTCCACGACCACCACGACGTCGTGATCCTTCACCGCGGTGAGCCCGGCGCTGTCGATCTCGGCGAAGCGCAGGTCGGCTCCCGCGTCCGCGACGCGCTGCGCGAGATGCGTCCGCCACGTGGTGTCGGCACCGGCGGCACTCGACCACACGAGCACCGTCGGCGCGGCCGGCACCGATCCGTCGGCGGTCGCCATTGCGCCCGCACCTTCGACCGCCGCGACCTCCACTCCCGACGAGCCGTTCGCGACGGTGATCACGGCGGTCGAGGCGACGCGTCGGGCTTCGGCGACATCGTGCTCCTCGTCGACGACCACGATGTCGACGCTGGCGTCGAGGTACGGAAGCACCGCGCCCGCCGGCGGTCGGAACGTCGCGAGCCCGGGAAGCTCGGCCGCGAGATCGCGGTCGGTCCAGTCGAGCACGGCCGGTGCCGCGGCGAGCCCGCCCGCGATCCGGTTCACCTCGCCGCGCAGCGAGCGCGAGCCCGCCACTGCGGCGGTGGCGAGATCGAACACCGCGCCGGACCCCTCGTCGTCGACGACCGTGCGATAGGTGCGCACGACGTGGTCGCGCAGCTCCGCGCGCCGGCGGAACCACGGACGCGACCCTTCGGGCAGCACCAGGTAGCGGTGCCCGCGGACCCGGAGGGCTTCGAGGTGGGCGATGTGCGACAGATCGTCGGCGAAGGGCCGGTTCTTGCCCGTGTCGGGGAAGCCGGTGGCCTTCGGCGTGCTCGCATCGCGCACGCCGGTCGGGCTACCGGGCATGACGACGAGCCACGGTTGCCCCGCCGGCACTGCACCGCCGACCATGGCCTCGTAGCCGTCCTTCCAGTCGCGGTACGCGGGGCCCTTCGGTGTCGGCGCCGCGTTGCGTGCGTTGCCGCGCGTCGTGCCCTGCGACCGCAGCTCCCGCCGAACCCGCAGGGCAACGACCCAGCCCCGGCGGGCGACCTCACGCGCGCGCGGCGGGAGCCTGCGGGCGGCGGCCTTCGCCGTGGGAACGGGCGCTGCTCGCGCGCGGCGGAGACGGATGCGTCCGAGCTTCAGGCGCGCCTGCGCCGGTGGCGGCAGCCGCTTCGCCGCGGCCCGCGCCCGCGGAACGAGACGCGCCTCGAGCCGGCGGACGAGGGACTTTGCGGTCGGCACCGGATCGTCGATGCCGCGACGCACCACGTGACGAACTCTGCGGAGTTGGTGTTGAGCGGGCGGCGGGAGCTGACGCGCGGCCGCGCTCGCGGCCGGGACCGCCCGCCGCCGGCCGGTGCCGACGACGCGTCGTCCTTCACGCACGGCCTTGCGGGCTGACCGCCTCGCGGCCTTCTTGATCGGACCGGGTGCAACGGCCTTGTTCACCGCGGCGATCGCAACCTCGGTACGCCCGACCGACTCGCCCAGCAGGCGGATCGCTTCGTCGCGCTCAGCGGCGTTCCGGCGCGCCGCCGCGAGCTGGATCTCGAGGTCGCGGACGCGCGTGCGGTGCTCGGCCTCGGCGACGACGCGATCGCGTTCCATCTCCTGGATGCGCCCGCGCAGCTCGGCTTCGCGCTCCTCGAGGCGCTCGATGGCGGCCTGGCGTTGGGCGGCGTGGCGCTCGGCGACCGCGCCATCGAGGACCAGGCGGCGCACGCGTCCCTCGTCGGCGGGCTGTTCCGGTGCGAGCGGCGCGCCGGCCTCACGGCACAGGTCGGCGTAGAGCGCGCGCAAGCTCGGGCTCGCGCCCGCGTCGGTGAGCCCGACACCGATCGTGTGGTGGCGGAGGTCGGAGCGGACGCGCGGCGGCGCGGGCTCGAGCCCGGCGAAGGCGCAGAGTCGCGCGATCTCACCCTCGGGGTCGGAGAAGAAGGTGTCGTAGTGGGTGACGAGGCGCTGGCCCGGCGGGATGAGCGCGAGCACGCTCGAGTAGTAGCGCTCCCAGAGCGCGAGGCCGAGGGAGTACGAGTTCTGGTTCCTCCGCTTGAGTGACAGCGCCACCTCGAGCGGGTGACGGACGCAGATGATGAAGCGGAGCTCGGGCACGAGGTCGAGCCAGTAGGCGGCGGTCAGGCAGAGGCGCGGGTCCTTGAATCCCCAGCGGTCGTGCTCGCTGAGTGCCGTGATCGCGGCGATGCTCGCCTCGGCGATGTGGGTGACCCGCGGGTCGTCGACCGCCTGCGGGGGAAGGTCGGGCGGGTGGTCCCAGGAACCGCCGGTCGCCTCGAGCAGCTCGTCGTTGCACGCGACGATCGCCTTGTTCTCCCAGAAGCCTTCGGGATTGTCTTCGGCCGCGTCGATGAGCTCCTCGGCGCCGCTTCCGATCAGGTGCAGGCCGGAGTCGTGCAGCGCCCGCGTGACCATCGACGTCCCGGAACGATGCATTCCGGTGATGGCAATCGGGACATTGGTCAGGTCGCTTCCCACCCCTGGGCCCCCTCAGGACGGTCGGCAGCGAATCAGGGCAGGTACCCGGCGTGCGTCAGGATCGCGTGCGTGCCGGGCGAGCTCAGGTACTTCTCGAACACGGACAGGGGTCCGGTCGTCCCGCCGATCACGGCGTACGAGATGGGGATCAGGATGTTCTGGGCGTTGGGGATCGTGATCAGCTTCACTCCCGAAGGCGCCGGGTGGCCGGCGCGGTACATGAGCACCGCATCGAGCTTGTTCGCGGCAACGTCAGCCAACGCCTTGGCCTCGCAGTCGAAGGCGACCGTCGACGGGTCGGGCTTGATCTTCGCCTTGCTGAGCACGAAGGCCGTGAAGTTCCCGACGATGGATTTCGCGCCGCACACCTTGGTCTTCAGCCCGCTGGTTGCGGCGAAGGCCTTGAGGTCGGTCACGTGATGGGGGTTCGTCGTCGACACGGCGATGACGGCGACGTTGCGCCCGAACGAGCCCTTCTTCGCGCCCTTGACCAGGACCTTGAGCGCGTTGCCGTCGATGGCGATCTGCGCTGCCGGCTTGAGCACGGCCTTCTTCATGACCCCCGGGTTCTCGATGACGACCCGGAACTGCCCCCTCGGGTGGGTCTTGTTGTAGGCGGTGACGATCGAGGTCACCACTGTCTTGAGCGACGGCACGGTGGCGACCACGAGGCCGCCCTTGCCCGCCGGCTTGGGGGTGCTGCCGGTCGTCGTGCCCTTCTTGTCACTCCCGCACGCACCGAGCATCAGTGCCGCTACCACGACACCCACCACGAGCGTCTTGCGTGTCATTGCACCCCTCCCGTCAGGACCAGGGCATGGTAGCGGTCCCCAGTCCGCCACTCCTCGTGGTCGGCGTCACGCGGTCGCGTACAGGTGCCACGGTCCCGGCACCCCTTTCAGGTCGCGGGTCCCGCGATCCTCGAACTCGAGACCCGACCCCGCGACGAGCTCCTTGACGGTCGCGGAGACGAGGATCTCGTCGGGCCCGGCCGCGGAGGAGATCCTCGCGGCAACGTGAACGGCGACGCCGGCGACATCGTCGCCGCGCATCTCGATCTCGCCGACGTGCAGGCCGGCGCGGATCTGAACCCCCATCGCCGACGCCGCGTCCCGCAGGGCCATGGCGGCGCGGATCGCCCGGCCCGGCGCGTCGAGTCGACGATGTCGGTGAAGAGCACGGTGGCGAGCACGCGGTGCGAGCGGTCGACCCGGCGCGCGCCCGTGAGGAACTCCTCGATCTCGCCGGCGTAGAGATCGCCGTTCGCCCACGGCACATGGTCGGCGCACGGAAGCTCGAAGTAGTGGGCGCCGACGATGTGATCCGCGAGATACCGACCGAGGTTGGGGCGCACGAAGCGGTTGTCGCGGGCGTGCAGCACGAGCGTCGGCACCCGCACCTCCGGGAGCACCGACCGCACGTCGAGCTCGACGAAGGCGGCGATGATCGCGCGCGCCGCGCCGGGACTCGCGCCGCGACGGCCGGCCTCGACCCACCACCGGTCCATGCCGTCGATGCCGGCGAGGCTCGGGGCCATGAGCGGGAGGTCGCCGGCCGCGCCGTCGGTGCGCAGACCGTCGACTTCCGGCCGTGTCGCGTCGCGCAGGAGGTCGAGCAGACGGCTCGGGATCCCGATCGGGTAATCGTCGCTGCGCGCCAGCCGCGCGTACGAGTTGATCAACACGAGCGCGTGCACACGTTCGGGATGCGTCGCGGCGGCGAGGATCGCGCCGGCGCCCGCATAGGTGGCCCCGACGAGCGTCGCCGATTCAGAAGCGGCGCCGTCGAGCACCGCCATGATCTCGTCCGCGTAGCTCTCCGCCGTCGACGCTCCGGACGGGAGCGGGTCGGACAAGCCCACGCCGCGCGGATCGCACCGGATCAACCGGCTGAACGACGCCAGGCGGTCGACGTAATCGATCCATGCCGGTTGCTCGACCGCGGAGGTGTACGAGAACAGCGTGCCGTTCGAGACTTCGAGCAGATCGAGCGGCCCATTCCCCCGCGTCTCGAACGCGACGTACGAACCGTCACTCGTCTGCGCGTAACCGCTCTGCGGTGCCCCAGGCACCCGCGCATTGTGCCGCGCCCGCAGCCAACTCGCTCGCGGGCGGCCGGTCCGGCGAGGATGCACGCCGTGTACCGCTCAACGCGATTCGGGGCCGCCGTTGGCGCGCTCTCGGTGATGGCCGCGTGCTCGAGCACGGCATGCGTTTCACGGTGATGCAGGGCGTCGACCAGCGGGTGAAGGCCGACGGCTGTTCGACGACGCCGCCCACCGGCACGACGACCACCGGCCGCGGCACGTCCGCTGGACTCACCGCGACACTCGTCACCTACTCCGGTTGCGCATCGGGTTCGACGGTCGCGCTGTGGCGGCTCACCGGATCGGGCCACGTGTGGCCGGGCGCGCCGTTCAACACCGGGCCGCGCTCTACCTGGATCCTCGACGGGGTCGGCCGCGGCACCACCCTGATCGACGCCAACGAGCTGATGTGGCAGTTCTTCCGCCGCTTCTCACTGCCGACGGCTCCGTAACCGCGCGCGCCGCCGTCAGTCGGCACTTCCTCGCGCCAACGCGAGCGGGAGCACCGGCCCCGACCCCGCCTCACGGAGCAACGCGCCGATCGTGGTGACCGTCCATCGAGAGTCGATGAGGTCGTCGACGAGCAGGACCGGTCCGTCGGGGACGACGCCGGAGATCTCGAACGCGCCCGCGACGTTGCGCGCCTGCTGAGAGGTGTTGCTCATCTCGGACTGCGGCGGGCGCTCGTGCGCCTTCGTCACGACGGGCCGGTAGCTGAGACCGAGCGCGCCGGCCGCGCGCTCGGCCAACGACGCCACCAGCTCGGGTCGCCGCAACGACGGCACGGCGGTGACCCACATCGGCCGGGGGTCAGGACGCCAGGTACGCACGAGACCGACGAGCGCGTCGACGAGGTCGTCGCCGATCGAGCCCGCGTCGAGCTGCGCGCTCGTGCGTTCGCCCCAGCCGCCGTCGCCGTACTGGCACAGGGCCTTGCCCCGCTCCACCTGCAGCTCGCGCGCGATGCGCGAGAGGTCGGACCACTGCTTCCGAGGCTCGATGTCGATGTCGTTGCCACGAAGGTACCCGAGCGCCCGCCGGGCCAGCTCGGAGTCGACCGGGACGTCGAGAATCGGATGGCCGAGGCAACGGGAGCAGCGACCGCAGGGCGCGGCGCCGGGATCGTCGAGCTCGCGGCGCAGGTGTTCCATCAGGCAGCCGGCGCCGTCGAGGTACTCGCGCATGCGCGCCTGCTCCGCGCGCCGCAGTGCGGTCACCGACTCCACCCGCTCCGCCGGATACGTCCACGGTGCCGCGCTGCGCACGTAGCTCGCCTTGACCCGTTCGATCGCACCGTCGACTTCGAGCTGCTTGAGCATGTTGGTGAGTCGCGTGCGCCCGAGGTTGACCTCGGCCTCGATGGCCCGGATCGATGTGGGACCGTCGGCCTCCGAGAGCAGTTGCACCGTGCGTTCCGCGTGCTCGCGCGTGGGGAACGCGGAGTTGATGAACCAGTCCTGGATCTGCGCGTCCTCGGTGCCGGCGAGCAGGATCCCGACGGCGTGATCGAGCGCCCGCCCCGCGCGTCCGACCTGCTGGTAATACGCCACGACCGATCCCGGCGACTGGAAATGCACGACGAAGCCAAGGTCGGGCTTGTCGTAGCCCATGCTGAGCGCGGACGTGGCGACGACGACCTTCAGGTCGTTGCGCTTGAGCCGCGACTCGATCGCCTGCTTGGCCTCCGACTCCTCGGCACCGAAGTACGCGGCCGCGGCGATGCCGTTGTGCTCGAGCCACCCGGCGACGAGGGCCGCGTCGCGAACGGTGAGCGTGTAGACGATCCCGCAGCCCTCGAGCTCGGGCAGCGCGGCGACCAACCACGCGAGCCGCTGCGCCTGCGACGGAAGGTGCACGACATCGAGCGCGAGGCTCTCGCGCTCGAGCGGACCGCGGATCAGCACGAGATCGGCGCCGAGCTGCGAGACGATGTCGTCGACGACGCGGTTGTTGGCCGTGGCGGTGGTGCACAGCACGGGAACATCGTCGGGGAGCAGGTCGAGCACGCGGGCCAGACGGCGGTAGTCGGGCCGGAAGTCGTGGCCCCAGTCGCTGATGCAGTGCGCCTCGTCGATCACGAACAGGCCGACCTTCGCCGCGATGTCGGGAAGCACGTCACGACGGAACTCGGGATTGGCGAACCGCTCGGGTGACACCAGCAGGATGTCGATCGAGTCGTCGGCGAGCGCGTCACCGATCGCCGCCCAGCTGTCCTTGTTGTCGCTGTTGATCGTGGCCGCACGGATGCCACCGCGTGTCGCCTGCTCGATCTGATTTCGCATCAGCGCGAGGAGCGGCGACACCAGCAGCGTCGGGCCCTTGCCCTGCGCGCGCAGCAACGTGGTGGCGACGAAGTAGACCGCGCTCTTCCCCCACCCGGTGCGCTGCACGCACAGCACGCGCTTGTGCTCGTCGACGAGGGCGTCGATCGCGACGCGCTGGCCCTCGCGAAAGTCCGCGTGCGGGCCGACGAGTGTGCGCAGTGCGGCCAGCGGCGCATTCGGTGATCCGGTTGGTGATCCGGTCGCAGGCTCAGTCGTGGGGGGAATGTCGGTGGCGGTCATCAGGTGACGAGTCTCGCAGCCACCAACGGCACTTCCGCCTTCCGCGTCTCAGGCCTTGGCGTCGGACCAGCTGCGGATCACGCTGATGTCGGCGACGAACCGCACGGAAGCGTCCGGAGCCCACCGCTGTGCAGCCTCTCGAAGACCGTCTTCGACCACCGTCGCTACGGCGGCACCGTTGTCGATCGGCGCCTGGACGAGCAGCTCGTCGTGCAGGCACAGCACGATCCGGGCGTCGAGCGACGCCGCGCGCGCCCGAACGGTCACGGCCCACGCCTTGAAGAGCTCGGCGGCCGCGCCCTGCACCATGGCGTTGCGGCCGTAACGCCCGCGCGCGGCGGCCCGCGCTCGCGCGTCGGAGTCGCTGAGGTCGTCGTCGTCGGCCAGCGTGCCCATGCGGATGAGCCGGCCGCCGTACGTCCGCAACGCGTGACCGAGCTGACCGGCGCGGTCGGCCTCCTGCAGGTACGCCATCGCGACCGGGTACGCGGCGTCGAGATCGCGCAGCGCCCGCGCGCCGTGGCCGGTCGTCTGCCCGTACATCGCGCCGAGCACCGCGACCTTCGCGGTCGCGCGGTCGACGCCGAGCTGCTGCGCGACCGGCGCGTACATGTCGGCTTCGAGCGTCGCGCGCGCCAGCGCCGAGTCTCCGGACACCGACGCAAGCACGCGCGGCTCGATCTGTCCGAGATCGGCCCGCACGAAGACGTGGCCTGCCTCGGCGAGCACGGCGCCGCGCATGTCGCCCGGCATGTTGTGCAGGCCGGCCGACGCGGTCATGCGGCCGGCCGCGCCGTCGGATCCCGACCACGCGCCGCGCAGGCGGCCGTCGGCGTCGAGATGCTCGTCGAGCCACGCGTAGCCGTACGTGGTCGCCATCCGTTCGGCCTTCCGCCACCGCAACAACGCAGGAACCAACGGGTGCGACTCGCGCAACGGCTCCAGGCGCGACGCGCGCGTATCGGGAACGTCGATGCCGACACGCGCCAACAACGCCTTCACCTGCCCGGGGCTGCGGAGATCGCAGTCGACGCCCGCCGGCGCCTGCCGCAGCACCTCCGCGTCGCGCCGGGCGCGCTGCTCGGCGGCATCGGCTTCCGATCGCGGACGACCGCCGACGAACTCGGCGATGTGCGCCTCGGCTCGGGCGCGATCCATCGGCAGGCCGTCGACCGACAGCTCGGCGCACAGCAGCTCCACCGTCGACTCCGCACGCGCCGTGGCGGCCGCGTGCGGTCGATCGGTGAGCGCGTCGACGCGCGCGTGCTGTCGCTGCGCGACCACGACGGAGAGCTCGGCCCAGCGCGCGAGCCCGACGAGGGTGCTCGACCAGCTGCCCGCGACCCACTCGGGTCGGAGGTGGCCATCGCTCCGGACCGGTTCGTCGGGCCGATCGTCTCCGCCGCCCTCACCGGCCGCCGAGCTGAACAAGTCGGGCGGCGCCATGGTCGGGATCGTGTCGACCGCGAGATCCGACAGCCGCGCCCACACGAGCGCGGGATCGGCACGCCAGCCACCGAACAGCAGCCGGTGCACGGCCGCGATGTCCCACGCGGTCGCAACCCGCACCCCCGCCTCGACGAACGCGATCGCGGTGTCGTTCGACCACATCACCCAGCGGGGACGCAGCGCTTCCTCGATGCCGCGCACGACATCGGCAGGCGCTTCAACCGCGAACGGAACGCAGAACGAGCCCGCGCCCGTGGCCACCGCGACGCCCACGTCGGCAGCGGCGACCACCGCGACGAGATCGCCGCGCGCCACGCCGATCGCCCGCAGCTCTTCGAGCGCACCCATGCCCGCACCCTGCCACGGTGTGGACGGTCAGCCGGTCACGGGTGGAGAGCGGCGCGCTCGATGCCGTTCCTGACCGGCGTCGCCCGCGGCGTCGTCGCTGCCTTCCAACTCGAGCTGTGGATCCGCGAGGTCGATCGCCACTTCTCCATCGGGGTCATCGTGCAGCATGTCGAGGCTGATCGAGCCGCCGACGACCACCGGCGGGACCGCGGTCGGCTGGGCGAGCCCCGTCACGAGCTCGCGCAGGAGCTGCTCGACCGCGTCGAGGCGCACGTCGCGCTCGCGGTGCTCGACCTCGATGCTCGCGGCCATGCGCTCGAACGCATCGGCCACGCGGTTCAGCGCGGGCACGAGCCCCGGATCCGGGTCGGCCGCGGTCGTGTCCATCGCGGTCGTGTCCATCGCGGTCGTGTCCATCGCGGTCGTGTCCATCGCGGTCGTGTCCATCGCGGTCGCGTCGACCGACGCGATTCCGATGTCCGACTCGCGCTGGCCCACGACGTCGATCTCGGCGCCGATGTCCGCGTCACCGACCGCCTCGGCCTCGATCATCGGGCTCACGTCGGGAGCAACGTCGAAGCGCGCGTCGGCGGGCGCCATCATCCACGGCCTGCCGTCTTCCTCGCTCGTCCCGTCGAGCCGGTGGTAGAGCACCCCTGCACGCGACGTCCGCAGCCGGTCGAGGACCCGCCGCATCATCGACGCGCGCGACGCGCCGCCGCGCGGTCGTGCCAGCTTTCGTACGCGTCGGCGATCACCGAAGGGAACGTACCGCCGAAGCGCGAATCGGTGTCGGATACGGGGAGAAGAAAATGTGAACTACTCGGGGAGCATCCCGTACGCGTACGTCGGGGTGAGCGACACGACGAGACGTTGTTGGCTCACCATCGCGCGGCGGTAGTCGTCCCAGTCGGGGTGCTCGCCCGACAGGGTGCGGTAGAGGTCGATCAACGCTTCGACGGTCGCGTCGTTCGGTTCGGCCGCGACGGGTGACAACTCGGCCGCGCCTTCGACGATCGCGTAGGCCCAGAAGTTGTCGCCGCATACGTAGAGCGACGCGCGCGGATCGCGACGCAGATTCTTCGTCTTGGCGCGCTCCGCGGTCACAGAGATCCGGACCGTCGTGCCGTCGAAGCCGTAGACGATGTTCGAGATCTGCGGCCGCCCGTCACGCCGCAACGTGGTGAGCACGCCCTGACGCTGACCGGCGACGAACTCGATCGCCTTCGACAGTTCCATCCCCCCGACATTACGGCGCGTGGTCCGCGGCGGGCGCGCCGCCCATGCTCCCTACCGACCGGTAGGGTGGAGCCCGTGACCACTCATGAGCAGGCTCCTGACCAAGCCGCCCCTGACCAACCGCTCCCTGACCAACCGCTCCCTGACCAACCGCTCCCTGACCAACCGCTCCCTGACCAAGCCCTGCGCGCCGACCTGCAACCCGTCGTCGCCCAACTCTTCGACCGGCACCTCGAGACCACGAAGGAATGGTTCCCGCACGAGCTCGTGCCGTGGAGCGAGGGCCGCGACTTCGAGCCCGGCGTCGCGTGGAAGGCGTCGGACACGACCGTGCCCGCGGCCGCCCGCATCGCCCTGGTCGTGAACCTCCTCACCGAAGACAACCTCCCCTACTACTCCGCGACCCTCGGCGGGCTCGGCACCGACGGCCCGTGGGGCGGCTGGATGCGCCGGTGGACGGCCGAAGAGGGCCGCCACGCCATCGTGATCCGCGACTACCTGACCGTCACCCGCTCGGTCGACCCGGTGGCGCTCGAGCGTGAGCGCATGGGCCAGGTCTCCACCGGCGAGTCGCCGCAGTTCCGGTCGATGGCCGACGCGCTCGTCTACACGACGTTGCAGGAGCTCGCGACCCGCATCTCGCACCGCAACACCGGGCTCCTGCTCGAAGACCCGGCCGGCCGGGCCGTCATGGCCCGCGTCGCCGCCGACGAGAACCTGCACCACCTCTTCTACCGCGACCTCGCAAGCGCGGCGATCGAGGTCGAGCCCTCCGCGATGGTCATCGCGATGGAACGGGTCGTGCGCGAGTTCGCGATGCCGGGGACGGGCATCCCCGACTTCGCGTCGCGCGCCCGCATCATGGCGAAGGCCGGCGTCTACGACTTTGCGATCCACCACGATCAGATCCTCGTGCCGATCGTGCTGAACCGCTGGGCTCTCGCCGACATCCGCGGCCTGAACGCAGAGGCCGAGCGGGCGCGCGACAGCCTGATCACGTATATCGAGCGGCTGGGCAAGGTCGCGCGGCGGGCCGAAGCGCGCAAGCCGGTGCTCGTCGCCGGCAGCTCGGCCTGAACGCGCTCTCCTGCTCAGGGGCCTTGCATTCGGTGCACCACGCGGCGCACGATCGGGCGCGGGGTGAGCCGGATCGACGACGCGAACATCTTGTTCATCAGGCCCGGCACCGCGACGGCGTCACCCTTGCGCATCGCGGCGACGCCGTACGCCGCGACCGACGCCGCGGTCGGCAGCGTGCGGCCGCGCACCAACCGTGACCCCTCCATCGCCGCGCCGGCCTGGAAGCCCGACGCGGTGGGCCCGGGGCACAGCGCCGTCACCGTGACACCGCTGCCGCGCGTCTCTTCCGCGAGCGCCTCGCTCAACGACAGCACGTACGCCTTCGTCGCGTAGTAGACGGCCATGAGCGGTCCGGGTTGGAACGCGGCGGTCGACGCGACGTTGAGGATGCGTCCCTGCTTCCGTGCGAGCATGCCCGGCAGGTAGGCGCGGGTCAGCTGCGTGAGCGCGCCGATGTTCAGCGCGATCAGCGTGTCGAGCTTGTCGGGATCGGCCTCGGCGAACGGCGCGAAGTCGCCCACCCCGGCGTTGTTGACCAGGCAGTCGACGTCGGGGACCGCCTCGACGATGCGCGCGACGGCGCCCGGCGCGGCGAGGTCGAGTGCGAGCACCTCCGCCCCACCCACCGCCGTCGACGCCTGCGCAAGCCCGTCGGCCGAACGGGCGACGAGCACCAGGTCGTGCTCGCCGGCGAGCACGCGGGCGATCTCGAGGCCGATGCCGCCCGATGCGCCGGTGACGAGGGCCGTCGTCACACGAGGGTTCGATCGAGATCGCGATCCGGATCGTCGTGCCGATCACGGCGGGGCGCAACGGGCGCGGTGGCGAAGGGACGGTCGGCCGTGACGACGACCGCGACGGTGCCGATCGCGACGGCGGTGCCGAGGCCGATCGCCCATCCCGCGACGACGTCGGTGGGCCAGTGGACGCCCAGCACGAGCCGGCTGAGCCCGACGGCAACCGACAACGCGACCGCGAGCGCGAAGACCGCGACCCGCTCGGCGGGACGGCGCACGAGCACCGCGACGAGCACGATGGCGAGACCGATGCTCAACGCGGTCGTGTCGGCCGAGTGTCCCGAAGGGAAGGAGCCCGTCGCGGGGCTGCCGAACCCGAACTGCGAGTGCGGGCCGACGCGCACGATCGCGACCTTCATGATCTCGACGAGCGCACCCGAGACGAGCAGCGACGCCAACGGCACCGCGCACAGGAGCGCGTTCAATCCCCGAACGCGCAGGAGCAGCCCCGCCACGATCGCGAGCACGATCAGGGTTCCGACGGTGCCGACGTCGGCGAGGGCGTTCGCGGCGTCGACGAGGTGCGGGTTCTGGTGCCGTTGGAAGTCGCGCAGCACCCGGAAGTCGTAGCTGCCGAATCCGGTGCCGTGCCGGACCAACGCGGTGAGCATGAACACGACGAGGAGCGAGCCGATCACGATCCCCGTACTCGCAAGGATCACCGTTCCCCGACGGTCGTCCCTGGTCTCGGGGTCGGTCTCGGGATCGTCGAACATCACCACGACGGTAGCCACACGGGCCTGACGACCGCACTGCGCTCTCAGGCGGCCCTTATGACCGGGCGTTCGGACCGTGAGCACTCGGACCGTGAGCACTCGGACCGTGAGCACTCGGACCGTGAGTGTCCGGCATGATCACGGCGTGATGCCCGAAACCGTCGAGCGAGCAAACGACCCGCGGATCGCCGACTACGTCGGCCTGTCCGATCCCGACCTGCGCCGCCGGGTCGAGGCCGACCGTGGCTTCTTCATCGCCGAAGGGCCCGTCGTCATCCGCACCCTGGTCACGACGAGCCTCCGTGTGCGGTCACTGCTCCTCACTCCGCACCAACGCGCGGCCCTCGCCGACGTGATCGATCGCGTCGACGCGCCGGTGTACGTCGTCGCGCCCGAGGTCATGCGGCACACCGTGGGGTTCGATCTCCACCGCGGCGCGGTCGCGGCTGTCGACCGCTACCCGCTGCTCCCGCTCGAAACGGTCATCGAGGGCGCGACGCGCATCGCGATGCTCGAACGCGTGAACGACCACGAGAACCTCGGCGCGTTGTTCCGCAACGCGGCGGCGTTCGGCATCGACGCGGTCCTGCTGTGCCCGCAGTGCAGCGACCCGCTCTACCGCCGTTCGGTGCGCGTCTCGGCCGGCCACGTGCTCACGGTCCCGTGGACCCGGGCCACGCCCTGGCCCGACGCGATCGAGCGGGTCCGGGCCCTCGGCTTCACGGTCGTCGCGCTCACGCCGCGCCGCGACGCGGTCTTGATCAACACCGTCTTGATCAACACCGTCTTGATCAACACCGTGCCCAACGCTGGGCGCATCGCCGTGCTCGTCGGAGCGGAGGGCCCCGGCCTCACGGCCCCCGCCCTCGCGGCGGCCACGATCCCCGTCCGCATCCCGATGGCCGAGGGTGTCGACTCCCTGAACGTGGCGGTGGCCGCGGCCGTCTCGTTCGCGCACTTTGCGCCCCCCGGCCGCCTGCGCTGACCCGGAACCGGTTGCACCTGGTCCGACCTGCTCATTTGGGTAAAGCCGGTCCCGACAGGACCCGATGCCTCAACCGTGGAGACTGCGGCCCTCGAACGTCTGGCGCGCCTTCGAGGGGGCTGGCAGCGCTCACGAGGGTTCTCGGCCCTCGCCTGCGCCGTCGCGGTGCTCGCCATCGCCTTCTTCGTCCTGGTCGCGGTCGGGACGCCCGGCAGTCGCCAGACCCGGATCATCGACGATTCGGGGCTCGCCGTCGCGGCGCTCCTCGCCGGCATGGCCGCCCGGTTCCGGGCCCGCCGCGAGCAGGACCGGGTCCGGCGCTTCTGGATCTGGTTGAGCGCATCGGCGTTCTCCTGGGCCGGGGGCCAGCTGATCTGGTCGTACTACGAGCTCATCGAGCGGCGCCGCGTTCCCTTCCCCTCGGTGGCCGACCTCGGCTACCTCCTCGCGGTGCCCTTCGCGGCGTGCGCGATCGTCTCCCTCCTTCCCGAGGAGATCCCGGCGATGGCGCGGGCCCGCATCTCGGTCGACGCCCTGATCGTCGCGACCTCGACCCTCTTCGCCGGCTGGTTCGTGCTGCTCGGAACCCTGTTCCAGGCCGGCCACGGGCGGCCCGTCGTCGACCAGGTGATCGGTCTGGCGTACCCGATCGGCGACATCACGATCTTCGCCCTCGTCATCCTCGCGGCCAGTCACTTCTGGACCCACCGCGTGCCGTTCGGCCTCATCGGCGTCGCGTTGCTCGCGATCGCCATCTCCGACGGCACCTACTCGTACCTCACCACCAACGGTCACCACTCGACGGGGAACCTCGTCGACGCGGGCTGGGTCACCGGATACCTGGTGCTGGCGTTGGCCGCGCTCAGCCCGGCGAACCAAACCGAGCACGCGCGCGCCGACGCACACGACTGGCACGGTTGGCTTCCGTATCCGACGGTGTTGTTGTGTGGCGTGCTCATCGCGGTGAACGCGATCGAAGGCACGGCGCTGCGCGGGTTCCTGCTGTGGACCGCGATCGTGCTGTTCCTTGCGGTCACCGTGCGCCAACTCGTCGTGCTGCGTGAGAACCACGACCTGACGCGCGGGCTCGAACAGACCGTCGCCGACCGCACGGCCGAGCTGCGCGGGAGCGAAGAGCGGCTGCACACGATGATCCAGCACGTCTCCGATGTCGTCAGCGTCGTCAACCGCAGCGGCCAGATGCTCTACGTGAGCTCATCGGTCCGCGAGGTGCTCGGCTACCGGCCGGAGGAGCTGCTCGATGTCAACGTGCTGAGCTTCGTGCATCCCGACGAGGTCGCGCTGCTCGAGGCGTTCCTCACCGACATGGCCGGCACGACCACGCCCACCGCGCATCTCGAGGTGCGCATGCGTCACCGCAGTGGGGCGTGGCGGCACACCGAGACGGCCGGCGCGGACCTCACCGACGACCCGGTGCTGCGCGGCATCGTGCTGACGACACGCGACGTCTCCGACCGGCGTGAGCTCGAGACGCAGCTCATCGATCAGGCCTTCCACGACTCGCTCACCGGCCTGCCCAACCGGGCCCTGTTCGGTGACCGCCTCGAGCACGCGGTCACGCGCGCCACGCGGATCGGTAACCCGCTCGCCGTGCTCTTCATCGACCTCGACGACTTCAAGGCGGTGAACGACACGCTCGGCCACCGCGAGGGCGACGAGCTGTTGCGCCATGTCGCGAGCGACCTCGTCGAGTGCGTCCGCCGCTCCGACACCGTCGCCCGCCTCGGCGGCGACGAGTTCGCGGTCCTCATGGAGGACGCGACGGTCAGCGAAGCGCTCGAGGCCGCCGACCGGATCCAACAGCGCCTCTGCAGCCCGATCATGGTGCAGGGCTCCGAGATCGTCGTCTCCGCGAGCGTCGGGATCGCGGCGACCGACGAGGTCGTCGGTGAAGGCGCGGAGCTCATGCGCAACGCCGACATCGCGATGTACAGCGCTAAGACCGACGGCAAGGCGCGTTACAAGTTGTTCGAATCGGCGATGCACAGTCGGGTCGTCGAGCGCACCGCCCTGTTGACCGACCTGCGTCACGCCCTCGAACGAGGCGAGATGGAGGTCTACTTCCAACCGGTGGTCGAGCTCGCGTCGCTCGAGCCACGCGGCTTCGAGGCGCTCGTGCGCTGGCGCCACGCGGAGCGCGGAATGATCGACCCGATCGAGTTCATCAACCTCGCGGAACAGACCGGCCTGATCGTGCCGATCGGCGAGTTCGTGCTCGTCGAAGCGTGCCGCCAGCTCGTCGAGTGGGACGGCACGGGTATTGGTTCCGAGCCCATGTCGGTGAGCGTCAACGTCTCCGGCCGTCAGCTTGCCGCGCGTGATCTCGTACCGACGGTGGAGCGCGCGTTGATGACGACGGGGCTGGATCCGTCGCGTCTCGTGCTCGAGCTCACCGAGAGCATGCTGCTCGACGACGTCGACACGTCGTCCGAGCAGCTCGAAGCGCTCAAGCAACTGGGGGTGCGGCTTGCGATCGACGACTTCGGCACCGGTTACTCGTCGCTCAGCTATCTGCGCCATCTCCCTGTCGACTTCCTGAAGATCGACCGCTCGTTCATCGAAGCGCTCGACGGCGCGCGCGCCGCCGCGGATCTGGTGCGCGCCATCATCGATCTCGGGCAGCGTCTGCAGCTCACGATGGTGGCCGAAGGTATCGAGACGCCGGAACAAGCCGGGTTTCTCACCGGCGCCGGTTGCACGTTCGCGCAGGGTTTCTACTTCTGCCGCCCGTTGTCAAGAGTGCAGGTACCCGACTATCTGCGTGCGGCCACGACATCGCGACGGCCCAGTTCACTTGCCGCCGTCGACGCGCCGCGCGCGATCGTCGCGGTCACACCCGACACACCAGGCACACCCGATATCGCTGCCGCGGTCTGACACACGGCCGGTTGCGCGACGACGGACGCGATGACGGCGCCACGACTAGGAACGCGCACGGTCGCGCGATTACCCTCGGTCTCAATTACCTACGGACGGGGGTACCAGCTATGCGGAAATTCGCCAGTTCGCTTGCGGTGTGCATCGGGATGGGCGTGATCGCGCCACTCGCGTTTGCAACCGCTGCCGACGCAAGCACCACGCGCGTCGTACATCCGGGTGAATCGATTCAGGCGGCGGTCGACGCGTCGACGTCGGGCGACACGATTGTCGTGGAGTCCGGCACCTACGCACAGAGCGTCGGCATCCACACGTCGGGGATCACGTTGATCGGCAAGGGCGCGAAGCTCGTTCCGCCGGCAACGAAGAAGGGCTTCGACTGCAAAGAGGGCGGCGTCATCGGCGACGGGATCTGCATCTTCGCTCCCGGCGACCCGAGTGACCCGAACACGCCGATCCTCGACGGCGTCACCGTGAAGGGCATGACGGTCCAGGGCTTCCCCGACACCGGCATCTTCGCGATCAACGAGACCAACCTCACCTACGACCGCAACACCGCGATCGACAACGGCGGGTACGGCATGGCGGCGTTCCAGACCGTCGGCACGCACATGACGCACAACAGCGCGAGCGGCTCGGAAGAGGCCAACTTCTACCTGGGTGACTCGCCCGGCGCGAACGGCATCATCCGGGGCAACACCTCGCACTCCGGCGCGCTCGGCATCTTCGTGCGCGACTCGCAGTTCGTCACGGTGCAGGACAACGACGTGCGCAACAACTGCGCCGGCGTGCTCGTGCTCGCCGACGCGCCCGGCCCGGCCGGAAACGTGACGATCCGTCACAACACGATCCTGGCCAACAACCAGGTGTGCCCGCCCGCTGAGGGACCGCCATTCTCGGGTATCGGAATCGCGTTGCTCGGTGCGCACGACGTGGCGATCCAGGCCAACGTGATCCAGGGCAACGTGGCCACCGGAGCGACGTTCGCCAGTGGTGGTGTCGTCGTCGCCGATCAGGGCCCCGGGAGCACCGCCCCGGTCAACAACAAGGTCAGTCACAACGTGATCACGGCCAACTCGACCGACATCCTCGACGGCGGTACGGGGAGCGGCAACGTGTACCGGAACAACATCTGCGGCGCCAACCCCGGTGCGTGCAGCTAGTCGGTTCTTCACGCACTTCAACGCACTTCACACGGACGGTCCCGGTCGCTGCGACCGGGACCTTCCGCGTTCATGGTCGCATCCGCATGCGCGCACGGTCTGCGTCGCACTGGGCACGTCTGCTGCGGCTTCTCCGGATTCTATGCGGACGCATGTAACGCGGTAACCTGACGTAATGAGCGCCGACACCGTCATGGTCCGCAGGCCCACCGCGAAACCGGCCGGGGAGGTGAGCGTCCCCTCGTTCGTCCTCGAGCGCCCCATCACGGGCCTCACCATCGGCATCCGAGCCGATCGGGCCTGGCGATCGTGGCAGCTCATCTCCGAGATCTGGTCGGAGTACCTCCGGCGCGACGGCGCCGAGACCATCGCGGTCGAGACCGGCGCGCAGATGGGGCGGCCCGGTTCCGACGACCGCAAGCAGATCGAGGAGCTCGCCAGCATCACCGACTGCGCGATCGTCGGCCTCGGCACCTGCGGATCGTGCACGACGTTCACGATCAAGGACGCGGTCACGGTCGAGGATCACGAGAAGCCGGTCGTCGCCATCGTGTGCGAGGAGTTCATCGTGCACGGCCGCAACGTCGCGACGCACCTCGGTCATGGAGCCTTGAAGATCCTCGTGCTCCCCTACCCGCTCGAAGCCCTTCCTGCCGACGAGCTGCGCGCGATCGCCGACGACTATTACCCGCAGGTGCTCGCGCTGCTCGGAGCGACCGCATGACGCTCAGCGCCGATCGCGTCGAGATCCCGGCGGATCCGCGCGCGCAGTACGAGCTGTCGCTGACCGAGCACTGGGGCGACGGCGTCCCGCTCCTTCCCGCGACCGACGACGCAATCGACGCGCTGCTCGCCGCGTCGCCGTATCCGGCCGATCACGTGCTGTGCGTCCTGCCACCCTGCAACGGCGTCGCCACCGTCGAGCTGATTGCGATCAACGCGGCGATGGCGGGAGTCGAGCCCGCCGCGTTCGGCGTCGCGATCGCCGCGCTCGAAGCAGTGTCGGAGCCCGAATGGAATCCGTTCGGGCTCACGACCACGACCTCGAGCGTGTTCCCCATGCTGATCGTCAACGGTCCGTCGCGCGACGACCTCGGCATCGACTACCGCGCGAGCTGCATGGGGGGCGCCGCGGGCCGCGGCACCATGACGATCGGCCGGGCGGTGTCGCTGTGCCTGCGCAACATCGGCGGTCAACGCGCCGGTGAGACGACCAAGTCGGTGTTCGGTCAGCCCGCGCGGCTCGGCTTCTGCATTGGCGAGTGGGAAGAGCGTTCACCGTGGCCGTCGCTCGCCGAGCGACGCGGCTTTCGCGCCGACCAGGACGTCGTCACCGTGCACGGCGGCAAAGGCACGTTCCCGATGGCCGACATCCACAACGACGATCCGCGCGACCTGCTCTACCTGATTGCAAAGAGCATCGCGTACCCGCTCGCGAACATGTACCTCGGCAATCCCGAGAACGGTGAGGTCGTCGTCGCCATCAACCCGATGTGGGCCGAGCGCTTCGGTCGGGCGTTCCCTTCCGTCGACCGGCTGCAGGAGTTCCTCCGCGACAACGCATGGCAGCCGATCGAGCTCTGGCCCGAAGGCAACGCGGCGATGCTGCGGTCGCGCGGCCGCGTCGACGCGGGTGGCCGCGTGCACCTCGTCGAGCGGCCGGACCAGATCGTGCCGATCGTCTGTGGCGGTCTCGGAAGCCTGCACGCGATCGCGCTCCCGAGCTTCGGTGAGAGCCACATGCAGTCGCGGGCGGTGCTCGCCAACCCCGCGACTCAGGAGCGGTGATGGACCGCGACGCGGTCGTCGCGGCCGTCGACGAGGTCGCGCGCATGTTGCGCGCCGATGGCGCCGGCCTCGAGCTACGCGAGGTCAACCCGAAGACCGCCCGCATTCATCTCGTCCTCGTGCTCGAGTCGGTCTCGTGCGAGGAGTGCGTGCTGCCGCCACCGATGCTGTTCGAGACAATCGAGCAGTCGTTGCAGCGGCGCGTTCCCGGAGAGTTCGAGCTCGTGCTCGACGACCCCCGGACCACGACGCCTTCGTGACCGCCGACCCGCTGGAGGTGTGGAGCGGTCTCGTCGCCGTGTACCAGGGCGTGCTGCACGACGTCGTCTCCGCGCTCGCCGAGCACGCCGACATGGACTCCGGCGTGTTCTCCGCACTGGCGTACCTCGCGCGTGCCGATCCACCCCACCGCATGGGCATGAGCGAGCTGCAGCGTCACCTGCACCCGCGCTACAGCCAGCCTGGGCTGAGCCGGCTCGTCCAACGCATGGAGACCGACGGCCTCGTGGAACGACGGCGCGATCCCGTCGACGGCCGCGCCGCGATCCTCGTCTCGACTGCGGCCGGTCGGCGCGCGTACACGCGCGCCAACGCGGTGTACGCCGCGGCCGTCGACGAGCACTTCGGGCGCCACCTGACCCGAACCGAGAGCACCGACCTCGCCGCGGCACTGACCCGCGTCGCCGGGCGCCGGGACGTCAGCGGCAGCAACGTCACGATGTGATCGCGGCTGCCGCACCGTCGCGGGATCGAGCAACTGGTCGGAGCACGCGTACGGAGAGGCGATCGACGTGAACACGGTCGCCCCGGTCAGCGTGCGAACCACGACTCCATCGGGTCGGGCCGTTCGTGCGATCGGCGACCGAGATCGGCGCGGGCCGCGTCGACGTCGAGCCGGTCGACGGGCTGCGGATCGCGCGCGTAGAAGAACGCGGCCGCGCTGTAGTCGTCGACGCGTTCGTGCAGACCGAGCGCCTCGATCCCCGGCAAGCCGCGCACCCACCCGTTTCCCGCGGCCGGGTGTGTCTCGGAGAACCCTTCGAGCTCGGCTTCCGCGCCGGCGCGGAAGCTGTGCATCCCGATCTGTTGGATCGTGACCCGCAGCTCGTCGCGGAACACGATCGGATCGACGACATGCCACCGGTAGAAGCCGACGTACGCAGGAAGCGCGAGCGGCGCGGCGTCGACCCCGACCCGGTCAACCACCAGCGGCGCCCCCGCGTACGGCCCGTGGTGCGCGCCCATTCCCCACGCGCTGCCGACGTAGTCCTCGAGCCCGGTCCCGCAGATCGTCGGCTGGTCGGTGTCGCCGTCGCGGTACACCTTCACCTCGCCTTCGCCGTACCACGAGCCGTCGTCGATCACCCGTACTCCCACGACGCAGCCGAGGAAGCGGCCCGGGCCCTCCGGCACGGCGGCGATGACGAAGTCACGGCCCATCGTCGTCGGGTTGTCGCGACGGAACGCGCAGTGGAGGAAGCCGACAGCGGTCGGCAGCTCCCGCTGGAGCGTGTAGTCGATCTGGAAGTACAGCTCGATCGAGCGCGACGATCCGTTGGTCAGCTCGACCCGCATGCGGCCGCGAAACGGCATCGGGAAGTACGCGTTCAGGCCGCGGCCCTCGGGCATCGTCGTCAGTGCCGACGCGTACGGAACCGGGCGGCCGTGCGGCAGGCCGAAGAAGTCGAGGCACGGCACCGACACGCTCGGTGCGGTCGCGTCGTCGTAGAAGATCTCCATCCAGATCCCGCGCGCGTCCTCGGGCGGCGCGGGCGGGAACGTCATCCAGATGTGGCGCACGACACCCGGGCCTTCGAGATCCGCGAGTACCACGCGCTCGCCGGCACGCACGCGGCGCGACGGCGCGCCCTTGCGTCCGCCGGCCGCGGTTCCCCCCGCGCCGCGGGCGCCGGTCGGGTTCTCGAAGGTCACCGCGCGCGAATCGAGACCGGTGTCGATGACACACACGCCCCAGTCGGTCGTCGTACTGGGGGGCATGGCGTCGGGGGTCATACGCGCGCCCGGCTGAGGAAGGCCTGGCCGCGCGGCGAGAGCCGGTACCCGACGTCGAGACTCTCGGTGAGGCCGAGCTCCTTCAGCTTGCGCACGTCGGCCTTGAACGGCGCCTTCTGCCGGCCGATGCTCGCGGCGATGTCGGCTGCGAGCGTCGCCGGGCTCCGCTCGATGAGCTCCAGCGTCTCCATCGTCCACGGTCCGTGCGTGCTCGCGGTGTCGAACCGCGCGAGCCGCCGAGTCAGCTCCGCGACGTCGTCGTCGCTCAGGTCGGCGCGGTCGCGGAGCACGGCGCGGGGATCGGGGCCGGCGAGCCGCAGCTCGATGCGGTACAGCTGACCGTCTTCACGAAACTTCGCGAGGTCACGCAACGCGTCCGCGCGGGACGCGTATCCCGCACGGTTCGCGTCGCCGGGTGTGATGCGGCTGACCGAGGTGCGCTGCACCGAGACGACGGAGAGCTCGCCGACGATGGTCCGCAGCTTGCCGCCCGTCTTCACGGTCGGCCGCCGCCACCGACGGAACTGGACGTCGATGCGTCCCTCGACGATGCCATCGAGCACTGCCCGCCTGATCAACACCGCACTCGTCGCCCCCGTCCGAGGTGGCCCTGGAATCGAACGTAGCCGCCCGGCAAGCTGGGCGTGATGCGATGCTGGATCGTCGACCGACCGGGGCGCGTCGCGAGCGGCGCTCCGCTCGTGCGTGCGACGCGCGAACCACCACTGCCGGGCCCGCACGAGATCCGGGTGCGCGTCTCGACGTGCGCGGTGTGCCGCACCGACCTGCATCTCGCGGAGGGCGATCTCGCGCCCCGGCGCCCCGGCGTGACGCCCGGTCACGAGGTCGTCGGCGTGGTCGACGCGGCCGGCGACGACACCGGCCGCTTCAGGATCGGCGATCGCGTCGGCATCGCGTGGCTGCGCTCGACGTGCGGTGTGTGCCGGTTCTGCACGCGCGGCGACGAGAACCTGTGCGTCGCGCCCCGCTTCACGGGATGGGACGCCGACGGTGGATACGCGGAGATGGCGGTCGTCGACGAGCGGTACGCGTACGCGATCCCCGAGCACTTCGACGACGAGCACGCGGCACCACTGCTGTGCGCAGGGATCATTGGCTACCGCGCGTTGCGACGCGCCGCACTCCCGCCCGGTGGCCACCTCGGCATCTACGGCTTCGGCGGCTCGGCCCACCTCGCGGCGCAGGTCGCGATGCACGAAGGCGCGGTCGTCCACGTGTTCACCCGGTCACCGGAGGCCCGCCGGCTCGCACTCGAGCGCGGTGTCGCGTCGGCGGGCGACACGACCGACGCTCCGCCCGAGCCGCTCCAAGCCGCGATCCTCTTCGCGCCGGTGGGCTCCATCGTCCCGGTCGCCGCCGAGGCGCTCGATTCGGGGGGCACGCTCGCGGTCGCCGGCATCTCGCTCACCGACATCCCGGGCCTCTCCTACGAGCGGCACCTCTTTCGCGAACGCAACATCGTCAGCGTCACGGCCAACACCCGCCGCGACGGCGAAGAGTTCCTCGCGATCGCGGCCCGCATCCCGGTCCGCGTGATCACCACGCCGTACCCCTTCGACCGCGCCGACGACGCGTTGCGCGACCTCGCAGCCGATCGGATCGATGGCGCGGCCGTCCTGCACCTGTCGTAGTCACGCGAGAGCTGGCGCGCGGAACGACGTAACGAGACTCAGGTCGCGCGCGACGCGCTCGCGGCCAACTCGCTGTCGGGCGCCACGCCGCCCTCGGGCACGACATCCATCAACCGCGCGACCGCGACCGGGACGACCTGGTCGCCGGCGCCGGTCGTGAGACGAACATTGCCCGCGGCGTCGCGTCCGACGACCGTCGCGTCGGAGCCGGGCGTCAGACGCGCCTTCGCGATCAGCGTGAGCGCGTCGTCGTCGAGCTCGAGTCGTTCGCTGATGCGCTTGACGACGACGGGGCCGGCGACGGCATCGGAGAGCAGCACTGAGACCGAGTGGTCGACACCGCGTCCCGAACCCGGGATCGGGTTGCCGTGCGGACAGGTCGCCGGATCGCCGAGCAACGCCACGAGCTTCTCTTCCACCTCGGCCGAGATCGCATGCTCCCAACGGTCGGCTTCGCGGTGTGCCTTCTCCCACTCGAGGCCGATGACGTCGACCAGGAGCCGTTCGGCGAGCCGGTGCCGGCGGACGATCGAGCGCGCGATCGCGCGGCCCTTCGGCGTGAGCCGCAGCCGCTTGTTGTCGAGCAGCTCGACGTTGCCCTGCTCGACGAGACGGTTCACCGTCTCCGAGACGGCCGGCGCGGAGATCCGCAGCCGCTCGACGAGGCGGGCACGGATCGGGATGATGCCCTCTTCCTCGATCTCGAAGATCGTCTCGAGGTACTCCTCGGTCGTGTCGTGCATTTCGGCCACAGTCGTACCTCCGCGCTCAGGGTACCGGCTCGGAGCAGCCGCAACATGGCCGCATTGTGCGACGCCGACGGGCGAAGGCCCTGCGGATGCGACCGGCAGGTCCGAGCTCGTTCAGCGCGAAACGAGTGAGGCGATGCCCCAGATCATCACGATGAGCCCGATCGACAGGTAGAGGACCGAACGCAGGACCGGCGCCTGCACGAGATCGACGGGCTCACCGGTGCGCCGGTTCCCGCGCACCGGGCTGCCGGGGCGCGAGCGGGCCACCGTGCGGCGCGCCGCGACTTCGGCGTCGACGCCGCGCCGGGTCAGCGCCCAGGCGTTGGCGACGAACAGCGCGGCACCGACCCCCGTCAGCAACTCGAGCAGCACCTCGTCGTAGAAGTTCATTGGCTCGGGAGCGTACCGAGGGCACCACGGCACCCGCCGATCGCGCGCTCATGTGGCCAGCCGCTGCAGGCCGTACGGAGCGAGGATCGGCAACAGGTCGTCTCGTCCGACCGTCGGCCGCACGGTGAGGGCGACGCGTTGATCGGCTCCGCCCGGTCGGATGATGCGGGTTTCCAACGGCACGCCGGCGCTGGAATAACACTGCTCGGACGAGTATCCGAGGCCCGCCAGCGGCACCGTGGTCCGCAGACGCAGGACGTAGCAGTGTGCGCGCACACCGGCGATCGTCGCCGCTGCTCCGCGTGCGATGCCGTAGCGCCCGCTCACGACCGCACCCCCGTAGACGTCGCCGGGACGGTCGGTTCCGCCCGCCGCCGCGCTCTCGAGGCACTGGGGTTGATCACCGACGACGGTGCAGGAGTACGTCCGGTTCCCGGCGTCGACGGTGAGTGAACCGAGTCCGTCGTCGACTTCGAGGGAGCCGCGATGGGCGACGACGAGCGTTCCGTGCAGCTTGCTCCCGGCGGAGTTGGTCCGGGTGAACGCGAACGTGACGAGCCAGGTGGCGCGCGCACCCCGGTTGGCGAGGGTCGCGAGCTCCCGCGCGAGGACGAGCGGATCACCGCGCGACTGGGCGGGAAGGGGCGCATCGGAGCCGCCGATCGTGATCGCCAGCACGAGGGCAGCCACGACGAAGGCCGCCACCGCCACCCGCCGGTCGAGGCTCCACATGCGGGCCACCGTACGGGACGCGGCCGTCTTTCCGGGGCGACGGTTCTCGTGCAGGCGCGAGACTCCGGCGGTGCGTCTCCTCGTGGCCCGCTGCACCGTCGTGTACACCGGACGTCTCGGTGCGCGCCTCGCTCCGGGGACCCGCCTCATCGTCTTGAAGTCCGACGGTTCGCTCGCGATCCACTCCGACAGCGGCGCGTACAAACCGCTCAACTGGATGAGCCCACCGTGTCGCATCGTCGAGACGCCGACGGAGATCGTCGCGACGAACCCCAAAGGTGAGACGCTCCACGTCGAGCTGCACGAGGTGCTCAACGACGTGCGTGTCGACCTCGGCACCGACCCCGGTCTCGAGAAGGACGGGGTCGAGGCACAGCTGCAGGAGCTGATCGCGGCCCGGGTCGAGGCGCTGAAAGAGGGCTTCCGCCTCATCCGGCGTGAGTATCCGACCGACATCGGCCCCGTCGACCTGCTGTGCTCCGACGCCGACGGCCGCACCGTCGTCGTCGAGGTCAAGCGGATCGGCGAGATCGCCGGTGTGGAGCAGCTGCTGCGCTACCAGGAGCGCCTCGACCGCGATTCCCGGTTCGCCCCGACCCTTGGGCTCTTCGTCGCCGAGCGCATCAAGCCCCAGGCCCGGGTGTTCGCCGAGAGCCGCGGCATCGCCTGCGTGGAGATCGACCTGGCCACCCTGCGCGACGGGATCGACCACCTCACGCTCTTCTGACGCCGATCACACGGTCACACGGTCGCGTGCTCGCTGCGATCGTTCCGGGCTCCGCCCTCGTCCACGGCGTACCGCTCATCCGCTCCGGCGGCTCCCCGAAGTAGTTTGCCAAGCTAACTAACTGGTGGCAGACTGTTCGGCATGCAAAGGAGCATGCGGACGTGAGGGCGAGACTGCGGGGTGCCCGTCAGGCGACCTTTCAGTCGCTGCACACGCCCAACTTCCGCAAGTTCTTCTTCGGCCAGCTGATCTCGCAGATCGGCAACTGGCTGACGATGATCGCCGAAGTCCTGCTGGTCCTGAAGCTGACCAACAAGAGCGGCTTCGCGGTCGGTGTGCTGGCGGCCTGCCAGTTCGCGCCGGTGCTCTTCCTCGGTGCCTGGGCCGGCCTCGTCGCCGACCGCTCCGACAAGCGCCGCCTGCTCATCATCGTGCAGTACATCGCCATGGCGCAGTCGGCCGTGCTGGCCGCCCTCGCGTTCAGCGGACACCCACCCGTCCTCGCGATCGACGCGGTCGCGCTCGTCGGCGGCTGCACGGTCGCGTTCGACAACCCGGCCCGGCGCGCGTTCGTCGTCGAGATGGTCAGCGACGCCGACGTCAACAATGCTGTCAGCCTCAACAGCGCGCTCATGACGAGTGCCCGCGTCATCGGGCCTGCCTTCGCGGGCCTGCTCGTCGTGGTCGCCGGCTACGGCTGGTGCTTCACGCTCGACGCGCTCTCCTACATCGCGGTCATCGCCGCGTTCGTCAAGATGAACACCAACGAGCTGCGCGTTCCCCCGGTCGCGGTGCGGGCGAAGGCGCAGGTGCGCGCCGGGCTGCGCTACGTCCGCACGGTGCCCGACCTCTGGATCCCGCTCGTGATGATGGCCGTGGTCGGCACGCTGGCCTTCAACTTCCAGGTCGTGATGTCGCTGTTCATCACGAAGACGTTCCACGGCGGCGTCGGCACCTTCACGATCTTCTTCTCGGTGACCGCGATCGGATCACTCATGGGTGCGCTGTTCACCGCGCGGCGACGCAGCATCGAGGTCCACGACGTGATCATCGCGGCGACGGGCTTCGGGATCGCGATGGTGATCCTCGCGGCCTCGCCGAACCTGCCGATCGCCTTCCCGATCGGGATGGCCGTCGGCTGGACGAGCATCGCCTTCATGACGGCGTCGACGGCCATCGTGCAGGTGCGTGCGGATGCCGCCATGCGCGGCCGGGTGCTCGCGCTACAGGCGATCGTGTTCCTCGGCAGCACGCCGATCGGCGGACCGCTCCTCGGCGTGATCTGCGACCGTTTCGGGGCGCGGACCGGCCTCCTCGTCGGCGGTGCGTCCGCGCTCGGCGCCGCGTTCTTCGGCTCGATCGCCGTCCGTCGCTACCGGGCCCGCCACGCCGCCGACACCGACATCACGACCCCCGCCGACCTCCGCGTCGCGTAAACCCTCGGCCGCGCGGCTCGCGCAGTCGGCCGCTCAGCGGACCACCTCACGACAAAGCGGCGCGCGTTCCCGCCACAGCGGCGAGCGCAGCGAGGAAGCGACCAACCTCCCGCACATCCCGCGTCAAGGAGCGCTTGCGGGCGGACTTCGCGACGCTCTGCCGAACGCGTCAAACAGAAGAACCAAACGCGACCAGAAATTAAGAAACAGCCATGTTGGCGAACTTGGTGCTGCGGCCGATGAACGCGAGCTGCGCGGTGCCGGTCGGGCCGTTGCGGTGCTTGGCGATGATGATCTCGGCGCTGCCCATCTTCTCGGAGTCCGGGTTGTAGTACTCATCCCGGTAGATGAACATCACGACGTCGGCGTCCTGCTCGATGCTCCCGCTCTCCCGCAGGTCGGCGAGCATCGGGCGCTTGTCCTGCCGGTACTCGAGTTGCCGGTTGAGCTGCGCGCAGCACATCACCGGGGTGTCGAGCTCACGGGCGAGGATCTTGAGCCCCCGTGACAGCTCGGAGACCTCGACCTGCCGTGACTCGACGCGCTTCCCCGACGTCATGAGCTGCAGGTAGTCGATGACGATGAGGCCGATGTCGCCGTGACGGGCCTTGATGCGGCGAGCCTTCGCGCGCATCTCCATCACGGTGCAGTGCGGGTTGTCGTCGATGAAGATCGGAGCCTCGGCAAGCCGGCCGACGGCCTGGTTCAGCTTCGTCCACTCGTGGTCGGAGAGCCGTCCGGTCTGCAGCCCCTGCACGTCGATGTGCGCCTCGGCGGCCAGCAGGCGCCGCGTGAGCTCGAGGTGGCCCATCTCGAGCGAAAAGAACAGCACGGGCTTGTTGGTCTCGAGCGCGACGTGGGTCGCGGCGCCCAGGGCGAAGCTGCTCTTTCCCTGGCCGGGACGGGCCGCCACGATCACGAGGCTCGACGGCTGCAGCCCGAGCATGATGGCGTCGATGTCGGTGTAACCGGTGGGGACTCCGGTGAGGTTGCTGTCGCGCTCGTAGAGATGCGCGAGCTCGTCCATCGTCTGTTCGAGCGCCGGGTACAGCTTGGTCATGGAGTCGGCGACGCGGTGCTCGGCGACCTCGAAGACCATCGCCTCGGCGCGATCGAGCGTGTCGGCGACGTCGTCCTCGGGCGAGTAGCCCATCTCGGCGATGTCGTGCGCGACGCCGATGAGGCGACGCAGCAGCGAGAGCTCGGAGACGATCTCCGCGTAGTGCTCCGCGTTCGCGGAGGCCGGCGTCGCGGCCTGGATCCGGAGGAGTGTGCCGCGGCCGCCGAGCGCGTCGAGCAGACCGCGGTGCCGCAGCTCTTCGGCGACGGTGACCGGGTCGACCGGCTCGCCCCGCCCGTGCAGCAGGTACATCGCGTCGTAGATCTGGCCGTGCGCCGGCTTGTAGAAGTCGTTCGGCTCGATGTGCGCCTCGATCGCCGAGAGCATCGCGTCGCGCGAGAGCATCATCGCCCCGAGCAGCGACTCCTCGGCCTCGATGTTGTGGGGCGGCACCCGTGCCGCACTCCGTGACCGCACATCTTCGACCGATTGGACCACGTGTCCCCTCTCGTTCTCCCCGAGTCGCCCACGGACGTGGCCCGACAAGAACAATGACCCATCGGGCCTGTGGGGAGGTAGATCCGTAACCCTGTGGGAAAGGCCCCATGGGCTGTGTATGACCTGTCGATAACCCGGTCGGTCATCCACAGGTCTGGGGACAGCCTGAGCCGACCCTGTGACACTCGCCACCCGCGCGCACGCGGCGTCTCAGCGCGCGCGAACGCCCGGGAGGTTGCCGCTCCGGTGACGGGCTCGGCGGGCTTACTGGGCGACGACGTCGACCGTGAGGGTCGCGACGACGTCGGTGTGGAGCCGCACCGGGAGCTCGACGGTGCCGAGCTCCTTCAACGGCTCGTCGAGCGCGAGCCGACGACGATCGAGCTCGACGCCGAACTGCTCCTGCAGCGCGGCGACGATGTCGCCGGCCGTGATCGAGCCGAACAGCTTCCCGCCCTCGCCTGCCCGGGCCGGAACCGAGAGCGTGCGCCCCGTGAACCGGTCGGCGAGCGCCTGCGCGGCCTCTCGGTCACGCAGCTCGCGGGCAGAACGGTTGCGACGCATCGACTCGGCCTGCTTCACCACGCCGCTCTCGGCCTTGATGGCGAAGCCGCGCGGAACGAGGAAGTTGCGCGCGTAGCCGTCGGCGACGTCGACGACGTCACCCTTCTGGCCGAGGTTGGCGACGTCGTCGCGCAGGACGACCTTCACTCTCCGACCTCCGCGTCGACCGCCGCGACCGGTGCCTCGTCGACATCGGGCGTGGCGCCAGTGCCGGCGTCGCCGTTGCCAGCGTCGCCGTTGGTCGAGTCGCCGCCGTCGCCGTTGGAGGCGTTGGTGGCGTCCAGGCCGGTCGCCTCGAGCTCGTCGACGCCGTTCGCCGCGGCCGCGTCGTCGGCGCCGGGAGTCTCGAACGGCACCTCGACCGGGGCCCGCAGCTCACCGCGATCGCCGCGGTCACCGCGGTCACCGCGATCGCGACGACCACCCTTGCTGCGCTGGGTCACCTGGCGCACGCTGTACGGCAGGAGCGCCATCTCGCGCGCGATGCGGATCGCCTTCGCGACCGCAACCTGCTGCTGTTGCGAGTTGCCCGTGACGCGACGCGCGCGGATCTTCGCCCGCTCGGACATGAACCGCCGGAGCAGGTTGACGTCCTTGTAGTCGATCCAGTCGATGCGCTCACTGGTGAGGATCGAGGTCTTCTTCTTCGGGATGCGGCGCTTGTCGTTCGCGCCGCCCTTGCCCTTGCGCCGTTCCCTGTCTTGTGCCATCTAGAACGGCTCCTCGCCGAAGTCGTCGTACCCGCCGCCCGCGGAACCCGCGGCTGCGCCGGCCGGGACGCTGGCGCCGGCGGCGGCGGGACGGGCGCTGTCGCCCGGTCCCTTCCGCTCGGTGCGGCTGATCTGCGCGGTCGCCCAGCGCAGGCTGGGGCCGACCTCCTCGGCGATCACTTCGACCACCGAGCGCTTCTCGTTGTTCTCGGTCTCCCAGCTGCGCTGGCTCAACCGACCCATCACGATGATGCGCGAGCCCTTCTGCACCGACGCGCTGACGTTCTCGGCGAGGTCGGTCCAGCACACGACGTTGAAGAACGACGTGTCCTCGATCCACTCACCCGGACGGCTGCGGTCGGGGTAGCGGTGGTTGACCGCGAGTCCGATCGTCAGCTGCGAGCGCCCGTTCGCCGTGAACCGCAGCTCCGGCTCACGCGTGACGTTCCCGACGATGGTGATCGTGTTGTTGTTGGCCATGTCCTGGTTCCTCCCTACGCTTCCGCGGACGCGCCGGCACCCTTGGGAGGCCCGTAGGCCGCCTCGGGAACGCGGAGCACCTTGTGGCGGATGACTTCGTCAGCAAGGGAGAGCACCCGGTGCAGCTCGTCCATCGCGGGGGGCTCGGACCTCGCCTGGATGACCACGTAGTAGCCCTCCCAGCGATGACCGATCTCGTACGCGAAGCGGCGCTTGCCCCAGAAATCGATGAAGCCGCGCTCGGCGCCCTTCGACTCGATCAGCTGCAGCCAACGCTCGACGTTGGACCGGATCGTCTCCTCTTCCAGATCTGTGGAGAGGATGACCATGACTTCGTACGGCCTCAAAGGCCATGTACCTCCTGTGGACCGCGCCGTGCGCGGGCTCCCTGGGGAGCAGGAATCGGTTGTCAGCCTGCGGACGTTATCAGGCGTCCTCTCACGTCCCTATCGTCACCGACCCTACACAGGGGGTGAGACAGTCGGCTCGGAGGCGGTGCCGGGCCGTTCTCCCGGGCGGCTCGAGGGCTCGAGGCCCGAGCTCTCGAAGACATCTGCCATCTGGTCGGTCATGTGGTACGTCTCCTCGCTCGACGGGTAGCGCCCCTCGCGCACGTCGGCGGCGAAATGGGCCACGGCGAGCGTCGCGGTCTCCTCGAGGGCGGCGTAGCGGCGCACGAACTTGGGCGTCGAGCGGCCCACTCCGGCGAAGCCGAGCAGGTCGTGGAACACGAGCACCTGACCGTCGCAGTGGCGGCCGGCACCGATCCCGATCGTCGGGACGTCGACGGAATCGGTGACCATGCGGGCGACACCGTCGGGGACGCACTCGAGCACGATGGCGAAGCAACCGGCCTCGGCCAGCGCGATGGCGTCGTCGACGATCGTCTGGGCCGCGTCCATCTGCTTGCCCTGCACCTTGAAGCCGCCGAGCGCGTGGATCGACTGCGGCGTCAGCCCGATGTGACCCATCACCGGGATCTCGGCGTCGAGGATCGCGGCAACCGAGTCGAGCCGCTTGCGCCCGCCCTCGAGCTTCACGGCCCCGGCTCCCGCACGCACGAGCTTCGCCGCGTTGTGCACCGTCTCGTCGCGGCTCACGTGATAGCTCAGCCACGGCAGGTCGCCGACGATCAGCGCGTGGGGTCGCGTGCGGGCGACCGCGCCCACATGGTGGACCATGTCGTCGGTCGTCACCTGCAGCGTGTCGTCGTATCCGAGCACGACCATGGCGACGGAATCACCGACGAGGATCATGTCGACACCGGCACCGTCGACCACCCGTGCGGTCGGCGCGTCGTACGCGGTGACCATCACGAGCGGTGTCCCCGAACCCTTCGAGTGCCGGATCCGCGGCGCGGTCATCGGCACCTGAGTGGCAGCACCCATGGAGTCCTCCTCCCCCGTCCAGGGCCATTCGGCTCCCGGCGGCATGGTGAGCGTAACGGACCTTTCACATGGTCGCATCCGCGTGCGCTGCACCTCACCGCCGCGCACTGGTCACGCCGGTTGCGGCTGCTCCTATCCCGCCTGGCCGCGCCCGAGGATCGTGGAGCGGATGAGGTAGTTCCATCCGCAGTCGACACACACCTCGACGACGTAACACGCGAACTCGTCGACCGACCCCTGCAGCTTCGCGAGCTCCTTCGACCCGTCGACACAGCGGCCGTTCGCAGCCTTGAGCGTGTCGCCGTAGACGTAGCGCACGCGCCGCAGCCCGGGTGTCGAGCAGACGGGGCAGTCGTCGGAGGACTCCTCGCCGAGGTTGCGCGCCGCGCGCAGCAGCTCGGGATGCGCGTCGCACACGTCGAGCCGGGTCAACGCACCCGACCGGAAATCGCGCACGGTGAGCCGACGGGCGAGTGCGTAGTCGATCTCTCGGCTCACGGCCCGAAAGTGTAGGAGCCCACGCACCCGCCGTCTTCCGCGGGTCGGTGCCCAGGATCGCGCTCGAGGCTCCGCAGGCGGGCTCCCGCCGGAACCGGACCGGCGCCTGAGGCGTCAGGAGCGGCGAGCGACGGTGCAGGCTCGGGACGCTGGGCTCCAGTGCCACGCGGCGAGCGCGACCATGAGAACCGCGAGCGCGACCATAAACACGGCAAGAATCGCCCCGTGACGAACACGGAGGCCTGGGACCGGCTCGCGGCGGCGGTCGAACCGCCGGTGCGCCTCGACACCGTGAACTACGGCCCGGAGCTGCCGAGCGAGCGTGAGCTGCGGCTGCTCGGCGACGTCAAGGGCAAGCGGGTCCTCGACCTGGGCTGCGGTTCGGGACAGGCGTCGATCGCCTTTGCGCGCCAGGGCGCGCACGCGATCGCCCTCGACGCGTCGGCCCGCCAGCTCGAGCGGGGTCGGCGCCTCGCCGAGGCCGAGGAAGTGCGCGTCGAGTGGCACCGCAGCGACCTCGCGGATCTGGCGTTCCTGCGCGCCGACTCGGTCGACCTTGCGTTCAGCGCCCACGCGCTCGCGGAGGTGGAGGACCTCGACCGCGTGTTCCGGCAGGTGCACCGCGTGCTCACGCCCGGCGGCGCGTTCGTGTTCTCCTACGAGCACCCCGTCGCGCTCTGCACCGGTCGCGACGCCGGAGGCGAGGGCACGCTCCCGCTCGGGCTCCGCGAGGTGCGCCGTTCCTACTTCGAGCGCGCGCCGCTCACCGTCGACCGCGACGGCGAGCCGATCACCCTCTATACGCGCACCGTGAGCGACGTGTTCGCGGCGGCGGGCCGCGCGGGCTTCCGCATCGATGTGCTGCTCGAGCCGGAGCCGCTGCGCAGCTCCGACCCCGGTCCCGCCATCCCGACGTCGATCATCTGGCGGGCGCGTAAGAGCGGCACCGTCTAGCGCGAGCTACAGCTCGCGCGAGGGGACCTCGAGGCCACGGGCGCGCGCCCACTCGGTGAGCCGCTCCCGTGCGTCGTCTTCGCTCATCGGTCCCTGCTCGAGGCGTTCCTCGAGCAGGAAGCTCAGCGCCTGGCCCACGGTCGCGCTCGGCCCGATGCCGAGGAGCTCCATCACTTGGCGCCCGTCGAGCGCCGGGCGGATGCGGGCGAGCTCCTCCTTCTCGCGCAGCTCGTCAATGCGCGCTTCGAGCTCGTCCATGCGCCGCGACAGGGTTGCGGCCTTCTTCTGGTTCCGCGTCGTGCAGTCGCAGCGCGTGAGGTGGTTCAGGTCGTCGAGGAGCGGGCCTGCGTCGCGCGCGTAGCGGCGTACCGCGCTGTCGGTCCAACCCATGCGGTAGGTGTGGAAGCGCAGGTGCAACGCGACGAGGGTGACGACCTCCTCGGTGAGGTCGTTCGGATACCGGAGCGCAACCATCCGCTCGCGCGCCATGCGCGCGCCGACGACCTCGTGATGATGGAACGTGACCCCGCCGGGCGCGTACCCGCGCGTCTTGGGCTTGCCGATGTCGTGTAGCAGCGCGGCGAGGCGCACGCGCAGCTCGGGACGCGTCTTGGAGACCACAGCGATCGTGTGCGCGAGCACGTCTTTGTGCCGGTGAATCGGATCCTGTTCGAGCTGCATCGCGTTGAGCTCGGGGAGAAATTCGTCGGCCAGCCGCGTACGCGCGAGGAGCCACAGGCCTGGCTGCGGATCGGGAGCGATCAGGAGCTTGCTGAGCTCGTCGCGGATCCGTTCCGCGCTCACGATCTCGAGCCGACCGCGGTGATGCTCCATCGCCTCGACGACGTCGGCGTCGGGCTCCAGCTCGAGCGACGACGCGAACCGCGCCGCGCGCAACATCCGCAACGGATCGTCGAGGAACGACACCTCGACGGCGACGGGCGTGCGCAACCGGCGGGCCGCGAGATCGGCGAGCCCGTCGAACGGATCGACGAAGTCGAGCGCAGGCAGCGCAAGGGCCATCGCGTTCACGGTGAAGTCGCGGCGCGAGAGGTCGGTCTCGATGTCGTCACCGAAGACGACCTCGGGCTTGCGGCTGTCGGGGTGGTACACGTCGGCCCGGAACGTCGTGACCTCGAACCGCAGGCCGTCGCGTTTCGCACCGATCGTGCCGAAGCGGCGACCCTGCAGCCAGAGGTGCTCGGCCCATCCGCCGAGCAGGGCCTCGATGTCGTCAGGCCGGGCGTCGCTCGCGAGGTCGATGTCGTTGCCCGAGAGATCCCGTCCGGAGATCGCATCGCGCAACCAGCCGCCGACGAGATAGAGCGAGTGCCCGGCCTCGGTGAAGCGGGCCGCGAGCTGCAGCAGCGGTGCCTGTTCCTCGAGATAGGGCGCGAGGCGCGGGGGCAGCGGAGCGGTCACACACGGAGTCTCGCGGGTGAACGGTCTCGCGGGTGAACGGTCTCGCGGGTGAACGCCTGATCAGGCGGACGTCGACGCGGTCTCGGCCTGCGAGAGCGTGAACTGCTCGATGAGGAGCCGCAGGTCGTGCGGACGGCTCGACGCCGCCAACGCCTCGCGCAGATCGACCACGCCACGCTGGTACAGCGACAGCAGGCTCTGGTCGAACGTCTGCATGCCGTAGTACTCGCCGTCGGCGATGATCTCCTCGATCTCGTGGGTCTCTTCGGCGTTGACGATCTTGTCGAAGACGCGTCCCGTCGCGACGAGCACCTCGACCGCGGCGGCCCGGCCGGCTCCATCTCGCTGCTCGACCAGCCGCTGGCTCACGACGCCCCGCAGCGACCCGGCGAGCGCCATGCGCGTCTGCCGTTGCTGGTGCGGCGGGAAGAAGTCGATGATCCGGTTGATCGACTCGGTCGCACTGATGGTGTGCAGGGTCGAGAAAACGAGGTGACCGGTCTCCGCGGCGGACAGCGCGGTCGCGACCGTCTCCGCGTCGCGCATCTCACCGATGAGGATGACGTCGGGGTCCTGTCGCAGGACGCGCCGCAGCGCGGAGTTGAAGTCGGTCGTGTCGGTGCCGACCTCGCGCTGGTTCACGATCGACTGCTTGTCGGAGTGCAGGACCTCGATCGGATCCTCGACCGTCACGATATGGCGGCTCATCGTCGTGTTGATGTGATCGATCATCGCGGCGAGGGTCGTCGTCTTTCCCGACCCGGTCGGTCCGGTCACGAGCACGAGCCCACGCGCGTTCTCCGCGAGTCGTCGCACCGCGGGAGGCAGCCCGAGCGACTCGAAGCTCGGGATCGTCGACTGCACGCGCCGCAGGATCAGCCCGACACAGCCGCGCTGGCGGTGCACGTTGACGCGGAAGCGGCCCAAACCGGCGACCGAGTGCGCGAAGTCGGCTTCGCCGGTCTCGATGAACTCCTCCGCGCGGTTCTTCGGCATGATCGCGAAGGCGACGCGTTCGGTCTCGGCCGGGGTCGCGTGCTCGAAGTCACTGCGCTCGAGGTGGCCGTCGATGCGCACGACGGGCGCCGAACCGACCTTGATGTGGACGTCGGACGCTTCGCGCGTGACGGCGTAGCGCAGGATCTCGTCGAGATTGAGCACAGGTCCTCCCCGGGATTCCCTCCTGCATCGGCAGACCCGGGTGCGAAGTGGAGTCGGGAAGCCACCGTCCGCCGGAATCGGCCCGGGAGCAGGGCGGCGAGGCGGGATCGGCCGCTCAGGAGGCTCCGTGCCAGAGCTCGCGGGCCGCGGCCACGACCCGGGATCCGGGTCCACCCGACGTGGCGGCCTCCGGGCGGCGGGGCTCGCCGGCGAGGGTCCCGACGGTCGCGGCGACCGAGTCGCTCAGCGCCTGCAGGTTGTAACCACCCTCGAGGAACACGACCAGCCGGCCCGGAACCGGCGCGTACGCCGCGACCCTGGCCGTGAGGTCGGCGAAGTCGCCCGCGGAGAGACCCATGTCGGTGAGGGGATCGGCACGATGGGCGTCGTAGCCGGCCGAGACCAGCACCCAGGTCGGCTCGAAGTGCGCGACGGCGGGCGCGACGACCGTGTCGAGCGCCTCGAGGTAGACGTCGCCGGTCGCGCCGGCCGGGAGCGGGAGGTTCAGGGTCGTGCCGGTGCCCGCGCCGGTCCCGGTCTCATCGAGCCGCCCGGTGCCGGGATACAACGGCCATTCGTGCAGCGACACGTAGAACACCGACGGCGACGCCTCGAAGATGTCCTGCGTGCCGTTGCCATGGTGCGCGTCCCAATCGACGATGAGCACGCGTTCCCCGCGCTCGACGAGCGCGGCCGCGGTGATCGCGACGTTGTTGAGGAGACAGAAGCCCATCGCGTGCGCCGGCACCGCGTGGTGGCCCGGCGGTCTGACGGCAAGGAACGCAGACTCCGCTTCACCCGCGTCGAGAGCCGCGATCGCCCCGAGACCGGCGCCGGCCGCAGTGATCGCGGCCTCGAACGATCGGGCGCTCACCGCGGTGTCGGCGTCGAGCGGGCCGCCGCCGCGTGCACAGACCCGTTCCAGCGCGTCGAGGTACTCGGCTGGGTGGACCCGCTCGAGCTCGGCCCGGGTGGCGCGCCGCGGCGGCGGTCCCCCGTGATTGGGGTGCCTGCGGTCGAATCCCACCGCCGCGAGCCCGTCGAGCACCGCGTCGAGCCGGGCCGGGCGCTCGGGGTGCCCGCGACCGGGATCGTGCTCGGCAAACAGCGGATCGGTCACGACGAGCACCACGGATCGAGGGTACCGGTACGCTCGCTCTCCGGTGACGACGTCGACTTCACGCACGCGGAGCCGGTGGCGCGCGCGAGGTGCACTCCGCTCCCGTGCCGTCCGCTCCGGTGCCCGCGCTGCCGCCGTCACGACCGCGCTCGGGATCCTGGCACTGGCGGTCGCCGTATTCACGGTGCCCGCCGGTGCCGCGGCTCCCGCGGCGGCCACGCCCTCCACCCCGACGATCGCGCTCGAAGCCGTGCCGGCGTCGGTGACTCCAGGTGCCGACGTCCACCTCCATGTCGAGCTGACCGGCGCGACGGCCGGGCTGGTCCTGCGCGTGAGCGCACATCCCGCGATCACGTCGCGCACCGCGTTCTCCGACACGTTGGCCGGCAAGGGCGACCCCCAGGTGCTCGACGACGTCTCGCGACCAGTCACGTTCCTGCCCCGCGCGGCCGACGGTCAGACGATCGTTCCGCTCGGGCTCCAGGATCCCGGCCAGCCGCGCGACACCACGCGGCTCAACGTGAAGCACAGCGGCGTGTACCCGCTGACGATCTCCCTCAGCCCGCCCAACGCCGACCCGGTCGCGAGCGTCGACACCTGGCTCGTCGTCGCGGAGCAACCCATCGAGTCGCGGCTTTCGTTCGCGTGGGTGTGGCAGCTCATCGGCCCGCCGCTGACGAGCACCAACCGCGCGGCCGTGCAGGCGTCGATCGACCCCGGTGGACGGCTCGATCGGGCCGCGCAGGCGCTCGACCAGGCGGGCAGCGTGCCGCTCAGCCTCGTGCTCGGGCCCGACACGTTCGCGACCTGGGCCGAGTTCGCGCAGCACGACCGCCTCGCGGCAAGCGGTCTCGACAAGGTGCGCGCCGCACTCGCCGAGCCGGCGAACCGTCAGGTCCTCGCGACGCCGTACGTCCCGCTCGACGTTCCGTCGCTCGACGCGGCCGGCCTGGCCGAGACCGTCGTGAGCGATCTGCACACGGGCTCCGACACCATCAAGTCGGTGCTCGGTGTGCTCACCGACCCCGGCACCGTGTTCCTCGATCCCGTCGACGCCGGAGCGTTGGGCATCTACCGCGACGCCTTCGCGCAACGGTTCGTCCTGCGTGAGCGGTCGGTCGTGCCGGTGCCGCACGAGCTCACTCCGGCGCGGCCGTACGGTGTGAGAAGCGCCGGACGCGTGTACTCCGCGACCTCGAGCAACGACTTCGTCGACTCGCTGCTCGCCGCGCCCGGCACGCGCGCGGAGCGCTCCCAGCGGTTCCTCGCCGGCCTGTCGCTCATCGCGCTCGAAGCTCCGTCGTCACCGCGCGGCATCGTCGTCGCGACCCCGCCGAACTGGAACCCCGATCCGGCCCTGATCCGAATGGTCCTCGCCGGGCTGCACGACAACCCGTTCGTGCACGCCACCACGCTCGACGGGTACTTCGCTGCGGCACCGGCCGACACGAGCAGCAACGGCGCGCCGATCGTCACGACGCTGGCGCCAATCCGCGTGAAGGCCCCCACGGTCACCGCGAGCCAGCTCGCCAACGCCGAAGAGTCGCTCGCGTCGTTCCGTTCGCTCGTCGGCGCGAACGACCACCGCGTGATCGAGGGCGCGCATGCGATTCTCATCGCGCCGTCCTCCGCGCTCGACCCCGCGATTGCGGAGCACGAGCTGTCGGGCATCGACCGGTCGGCGAAGACGTTCCTGAGCTCGATCTCGACGAGCCGCCGCGAGATCACGCTGACGTCGCGCACGGCACGCATCCCTCTCTCGTTCGTCAACGGAACCGGGCAGAAAGTGCGCGTGAAGGTGCACCTCGCGAGCAGCAAGCTCACGTTTCCCGACGGAGCGGAGCAGATCCTCGATCTCCCGCCGCACAACACGACGTCGCGGTTCCTCGTCGAGGCGCGCACTTCGGGAACGTTCACGATGCGCGTCACGCTCACGACCGCCGACGATCAGTTCCCGATCGACACCACAGTGATGACCGTCCGCTCGACCGTGTTCAGCAGCATCGGTGTGGTCCTGACCGTCGGCGCGTTGCTCTTCCTCGCGATCTGGTGGGGCAACCACATCTGGCGATCACGTCGGAGGCGCCGCGCGGCGTTGACGGCGGAGCCCGCGTGAGCGCGCAGGAACCCGCCGACACGGCGCCCGCCGACCTCTCGCTCTCCGACCGCAGCCTCGTCCGCTCGAGCGCGGCGGTCGCGCTCGGAACCACGCTCTCGCGCCTGACGGGTCTCATGCGCGTGGGCGCGTTGGCGTACGCCCTCGGCAAGACGTTGGCCGACACGTACAACGTCGCGAACAACACGCCCAACATCGTGTTCGAGCTCATCCTCGGCGGCGTGCTGACGGCAACCCTCGTCCCGCTCTTCGTCGACGCGTACGAACGTGACGACGACGATGCCGTCTCCGCGATCTTCGGCACCGCGATGACGGTGCTCATCGCACTCACCGCGGTCGCGATCCTCGCCGCGCCGCTGATCGCGCATCTCTTCACCTTCCGCGCCCACGGCGCGAACCAGGTGCTCGAACGACGCGTCGCGACCGACCTCATCCGCCTGTTCATTCCGCAAATGGTGTTCTACGGGCTCACCGCAATGTTGAGCGCAATGCTCAACGCGCGGCGGAGGTTCCTCGCGGCGGCGTACGCGCCCGTGCTCAACAACGTTGTCGTCATCGCCCTGCTCCTGATCCTTCCGCACGTCGTCACCGGCGGCGACCTCACCCTCGACCACGTCGCGCGCAGCGGTCCCCTCGTGCTGATCCTCGGTCTCGGCACGACCGCGGGCATCGCGCTCATGGGCCTCGTGTTGCTGCCCGCAACGCGCCGCGCGGGTATCAACCTCCGGTTCGTCGTCTCCTGGAAGCACCCCGCGGTGCGCGCCGCGATCCGGCTCTCGGGGTGGACCGTCGGCTACGTGATCGCGAACCAGATCGCGCTCGCGTTCGTCCTGATCATCGCGGGCAATCAGACGGGAGTCGTCTCCGCGTACACGTACGCCTTCGCGTTCTTCCAGCTCCCGTACGGGCTCGTTGCCGTCAGCATCATGACGACGCTCGGTCCCGAGCTCGCATCGCTCGCGCGCCGCGGCGACATGGCGGGACTGCGCGGGCGGTTCTCCGTCGGGCTGCGCAGCCTGCTCGTCGTGATCACGCCGGCGGCGGTCGGCTACGCGGTGCTCTCGCGCCAGATCGTCGTCGGTCTGCTCGAGCACGGGCTCTTCGGGCACTCGGACGCGGTGCTCGCCGCGAACGCGCTGCGCGGGTTCGCCGTCGGTATCGTGCCGTTCGCGGTCTACCTCTACGCGCTCCGCGGCTTCTACGCGCTCCGCGACACGAAGACACCGTTCATCATCAACTGCGTCGAGAACGCGCTGAACATCGCGTTCGCCGCGATCCTCTATCCCCACTTCGGGATCAGCGGCCTCGCGTACGCGTTCTCGGCCGCGTACGCAGTCGCGGCCGTCATCGCCCTCGCGACGCTGCGCGCCCGCATCGGCGGCCTCGACGGACGCCGCACGCTGCAGACCGCGCTCAAAGCCGTGATCGCCGCCGGCGCGCTCGCGATCGCGACCGCACTGGTGGCCCACGAGATCAGCGCGGCGCTCGTGGCCGCGATCGTCGCGAGCATCGTCGGCGCCGCCGTCTATCTGGCCGTGTTGCAGGCCCTCGGAGCCGAGGAGATCCGGGCCGCGCTGGCAGCGGTGCGACGAAGCCAGTAGGCCGCGTGCCACGATGGTGGCGGTGATCCGGCGCGCACCAGCACCGGCCGCCCACCGAGGAGGCAGGAATGGCAATCCGTGTCGTGAGCGACAGCGCGTGCGATCTCCCGCCCGCGCTCTGCGAAGAGCTCGGCATCGAGATCGTTCCGTTGACGATCCGATTCGGTGCCGACGAGCTCGTCGACCGGGTCGAGCTCAGCACCGCGGCGTTCTGGGAGCGGCTCGCGCGCTCGACCGTCGTGCCCGAGACCGCGGCGCCGTCGGTCGGCGCCTTCGAGTCGACCTTCCGCAATCTCCACGAAGGCGGAGCCGACGGCATCATCTGCATCAACCTCTCGTCGCGCATGTCGGCGACGATGCAATCGGCGCAGATCGCGGCGAAGGCACTCGACGGAGAATGCCCCGTGTCGGTGATCGACTCGCAGAGCGCATCGATGGGAATCGGCATGCTCTGCATCGAGGCGGCGCGCCGTGCACGCGACGGCGCCGATCTCGAGACGATTGTCACCGCCGTCGAAGACGCGCGCGAGCGTGGGCGCCTCCTCTTCACCGTCGACACCCTCGAGTACCTCCGTAAGGGCGGCCGGATCGGAGGCGCGCAGGCGCTGCTCGGATCCATGTTGTCGATCAAGCCGGTCATCACGGTCAAGGACGGCGCGGTCGAGCCCGTCGGCAAGGTGCGCACGCGATCCAAGGCGCTGCGCTTCGTCGTCGATCGCGTGAAGGAACGTCCGGTCGAATCACTCTGTGTGCTGCACGCGCAGGCCTCCGATGTCGACGACTTCATCACGATGCTCGAACCGATCGTTCCGAGAAGCGACATCGTCGTCGGTGAGATCGGACCGGTCGTCGGCGTGCACACCGGACCCGGAACGATCGGTGTCACCTGGCTCGAGGCCTCGACATCCCGTTGACGGTCGCGGCTCACGCGACCCGAGACATCGTCTGAGCCTCGATGACGGAGTCGGCCGACGCACGGTCCGATGTCGACCTGGCTCGTCGCGCCGCGCTCGGTGAGCGCGCGGCGCTCGAGATCCTGCTCGCGCGTCACCTCGACGCGATCCACGCGATCTGCCGGCGGATCCTCGGCCATCCCGAAGACGCGCTCGACGCGACCCAGGAGGCACTGATCGCGATCTCGCGCGGCATCAACCGCTTCGACGGACGATCGCGCTTCACGACCTGGATGTACCGAGTCGCGACCAACGCCGCTCTCGACGAGGCCCGACGGCGCCGACGGCGACCACTCCCCTCCGAGCATCTCCCCGAGCGCATCGTGACCGCAGACGCCACCGATGCCGTCGACGCTCGCCTCGACATCGATGCCGCCCTCGCAACGCTCCCGGCCGCCTTCCGTGCGGCGGTCGCCCTGCGAGACCTCGCGGGCCTCGACTACGCCGAGATCGCCGCGGTGCTCGACATCCCGATCGGAACGGTCCGGTCGCGCATCGCGCGCGGCCGCGGCGCGCTTGCCGACCACATCGGGAACCGCGACGACCCACCCGCACGCCCAACCCCCCGAACGCCATGACTCCAGCTCTGACTGCACCGCTATGACCACACCGCTATGACCACACCGCTATGACCACACCGAACGAACCTCCCGAACGAGACGCTGAACCGGACGCGGCCGTGGACCCCCTCGACGAGCGCTTGAGTGCGGCGCTCGACGGTGTCGACCTCGAGCCGACCTCGGAGCTCGACACGGCCGCGCGCGAACGCGGCCGCGACCTCGCAGCCGCGCGCGATCAGTTGGCCGTCCCGGCGCCACCGCTCGACGACGTGACCCGACGGCGGTTGCTGCGCGCCGCGCTCGACGCCTCGACGCCGTCGTCGCGACCCGCGGGTGAGCGCGCGTGGCGCCGGGTGCGCGGCGGCGTGGTCGCGGCCGCCGTCCTCGCGATCATCGGGTTCGCCGGGTGGGGACTGTCGAGTCTCAACCTTGGGTCGAGCAACTCCAAAGAATCGGGGGCAAAGGCCGGATCGGCCGAGACGTCGGCGGCGCCGAGCGGCCCCGTGAACCTCCACGACGTCTCGAACCCCGTGGTGCTGAAGCGCCGTGCCGAGGCCGCGCTCCGCGCGGCGAGCGCCCCGAGCGCCTCGGGAACCGCGACGACGACCACGGCTCTCAACCTCAACCAGACGACCGCCGTCCCGCGCGCGCCGACCGCCGCCCACTGCGTGGCATCGGTGCCGGTTCCCGCCGGCGACACGCCCCTGCTCCTCGGCACCGCGGCGTTCCACGACACACCCGCGTTCGTCGTCGTCGCGCGCGAGCCGACGCGAACGCTGGTCTTCGTGGTCGCCCGGGCCGACTGCAAGCTCCTCACGTCCCAGTTCCTCAAACGGTGACGCGGGGTACGATCCCTGCTCCTGCCACCGGGGGAACCGCCGCCATGCCCGACCTGACGACCGAAGCCGTCGACGCCATCGAGAAGGTGGTCGGCGCGGTACGCGAACGCACCGTCGTTCCGGCCAACCGCGCCACCCGATGGATCGTGTACGGCTTCCTCGCCTCGTTCTGCGTCCTCGCCGCGCTCGTGCTGCTCGTCCTCGGCACCTTCCGCGCCGCCAACGTCTATCTCGCCAAGGACCGGATCTGGGCGGTCTGGACCGTGCTCGGGGGAATCTTCGTGCTCGCAGGAAGCTTCTTGTGGCTGAAACGCAGCCCGAGGGGCAAGGCATGAGTGAGCACCATGAGTGAGAACACCGACGGTTCGATCCGAGATGTCGTCATCGTCGGATCCGGTCCCGCCGGCTTGACCGCCGCGGTGTACACCGCGCGGGCCAACCTGAACCCGATCGTGATCGAAGGCGTGGGTGCGGGCGGTCAGCTCATGCTCACGACCGACGTCGAGAACTTTCCCGGGTTCCCCGACGGCATTCTCGGGCCCGAGCTCATGATGCTCTTCCGGGAGCAGGCGGGACGCTTCGGAGCCGAGTTCGTGACCTCCGACGTCGACCGCATCGACCTGACGCAATCGCCGTTTCGCATCGGCGTCGGTGATCAGGAGTACCTCGCTCGGAGCGTGATCATCTCCACCGGCGCGACCGCGAAGATGCTCGGTATCGAGTCCGAGCAACGACTCCTCGGCCACGGTGTCTCCACGTGCGCGACCTGCGACGGCTTCTTCTTCCGCGACCTCCCGATCGCAGTGATCGGCGGCGGCGACTCCGCGCTCGAAGAGGCGAACTTTCTCACGCGCTTCGCGACGAACGTCACGCTGATCCACCGGCGCAAGGAACTGCGCGCGTCGAAGATCATGCAGGACCGCGTGTTCGCGAACCCGAAGATCGACGTGCGTTGGAACAGCGTCGTCGAGGAAGTGCTCGGCAACGGCAAGGTCGAAGCGCTGCGCCTGCGCGACACCGAGACCGACGCGACGAGTGACCTCCCGGTCAGCGGCTTGTTCGTCGCCATCGGGCACACCCCGAACACCTCACTGTTCACGGGCGCGATCGAGCTCGACGAGAACGGCTACGTGGTCACCGCGGCCGGCTCGACCGCGACGTCGGTGCCCGGTGTGTTCGCGGCCGGCGACGTGCAGGACCACAAATACCGCCAGGCCATCACGGCCGCGGGCTCGGGCTGCATGGCCGCGCTCGATGCCGAGCGCTACCTCGAAGCGCTGTAACGCTGCGAGCGCGCGGCCGAAAACGCGGAATGGGCCCGCGTCGGCCGTGGTTCGACACCCGGCGGGTACACTTTGCCCGCCCCGCGAAAGGAACGCAACGCCGTGTCCGACGCCATTGTGACGCTCTCCGATGCCACCTTCGACGAGTCCGTGCTGGGCTCCGATGTCCCGGTCGTGATCGACTTCTGGGCAGAGTGGTGTGGTCCCTGCAAGATGATCGCCCCCGTTCTCGAAGACATTGCCAACGAGAACAAGGGCAAGCTCTCGGTCGCCAAGCTCAACGTCGACGACAATCCCGACATCGCCCGGCGCTACGAGGTGCTCAGCATCCCGACGCTCCTGGTGTTCCAGGCCGGTGAGTTGAAGAAGCGCCTCGTGGGCGCCAAGGGCAAGGCCCAACTTCTCCAGGACCTTTCCGAGTTCATCGCTTGAGCGAACGGCCCGTGCTCCGGGTCGGTGCCTCCGGCGCCGCGGTCGGCGAGCTGCAACAGTGCCTCGCCGCGGCAGGGTTCGCGCTACCGCCCGGCGAGCACGAGCACCTCGGCTCCGAGACGGGGAACGCCGTCCGGGAGTTCCAGACCAAGCGGGGCCTGCGGGTCGACGGTGTGTGCGGCCCGGAAACGTGGAACGCGCTGATCGAGAGCGGTTACGAGCTCGGTGACCGGCTGCTGTTCCTCGCCCGCCCCTTCTTGCGTGGCGACGACGTCGCAACCCTGCAGCGGCGCTTGAACATGCTCGGGTTTCACGCTGGGCGCGAGGACGGGATCTTCGGACCCCAAACTGAACGCGCATTGCGCGAATTTCAGCTCAATTTCGGCCTGGCGGTCGACGGTCAATGCGGGCGTGCGACACTCCGGGGCCTCGACCAGGTGGGATCGCTCTCCGACGGTTCCGCGGCGTCGGTGCGCGAGCGCGAAGCACTCCGCCACGACCCTCGTCGCCTCGGGAGTCGGCGCCTCTACGTCGCGGCCGACCCCGAGCTGGCCCGGCTCGGTGCCGCAGTCGCTCGAGGCCTGCTCACCTCCGGCGCCCGCGTGCTCCTCGGTTCGGGTCGCGGCGACTCCAACCTCGCGGAAGAGGCCAACCGGTACGAGGCCCACGTCGTCATCGCGCTGCGCGCCGGCGACGAGCCCGGCAGCCGGGTCACGTACTTCGCGACGCCGACGTTCCGCTCCGAACGCGGCTACTCGCTCGCGGTCCGCATCGCCGAAGAGCTCGACCGTGCGTTCGGACCGGTCGCCCCGTGCGGCCGCGCGTACGGCATCTTGCGCGAGACGCGCATGGCCGCGGTCGAGTATCAGCCGGCGGGAAGCGACGACCGCGTCGCGCTCGCGGCGGCCGCCGCCGCACCCGTGAAGCTGGTCGAGGCCATCATCTGCGGCGTCCGCCGCGGTGTCGAAGAGCCGGTCGACGGCGCCTGATCCAGGCTCTACTCCACCGACTCCTCGCTGGTCGGTGAGACGGCTCCATCGGTCATCCGACGGTAGATCCGCTCGAGGTCCTCGAGGTCGGCGAACTCGATCACCACGCGACCACGCCGGTCGGTGTCCGACATCACGACGCTGACCCGGGTGTCGAGGTGGTCGGAGAGCAGATTCTCGAGCTCAGGCAGGCCCGGGGGGCGCAGCTTCCTTCCCGCGGCGCGTGCGACGCGCTCGGCCACCGGTTCGCTCCGCATGCGGACCGTCTCTTCGAGGGCACGGACCGACAGGTCCTCCGCGACCGCGCGGCGCGCGAGCTGTTCCTGAAAGGCGCGGTCGGGGGTGCCGAGCAACGCGATCGCGTGGCCCCGCCGGAGCGACCCGTCATGCAGGTAGCGCTGCACGGTGGGTGGAAGTTGGAGCAGGCGGAGGTAGTTCGTCACCGTCGCCCGGCTCTTGCCGACCCGGCGCGCGACGTCTTCGTGAGTCAGCGAGAAATCCTCGATGAGCTGCTGATAGGCCGCGGCCTCTTCGAGCGGGTCGAGCGCCTCGCGTTGGACGTTCTCGACGATCGCCTGTTGCAACGCGAGCGCGTCGTCGGCGACGCGCACGATCGCCGGCACCGTCTGCAGTCCGACCCGGCGCGCCGCGCGCCACCGGCGCTCACCGGCGATCAACTCGTACCCGTCGTCGGCCTCGCGCACCAGCACCGGTTGCAGCACACCCACTTCGCGGATCGATTCCGCGAGAGCGTTCAGCCCCTCCTCGTCGAAGTACTCACGAGGTTGATGGGCGTTCGGTTTGATGGATCCCGTCGGGATCTCGAGCAAGCCGAGGATCGGTGCCGCCGCGCCATCCCCCGAAGGAATGAGTGCTCCGAGACCCCTACCCAGTCCGCCGGGACGCGCCACGACTGACCTCCTTCGCGAGCTCGCGGTACGCGATCGCACCCCTCGATGACGAGTCGAACACGATGATGGGTTGACCGAAGGACGGTGCTTCGGAGATCCGGACGGTCCGGGGGACAACCGTTCGGTACACGCGGGAGCCGAAGTGGAGGCGGACCTCGTGCTCGACCTGCTCCGCGAGCTTGGTGCGTGCGTCGAACATCGTGAGGACGATGCCGCGCATCTCGAGCGTCGGATTGAGATTGGTGCGGACGAGCTTGACGTTGCGGAGCAACTGGCCGAGCCCCTCGAGTGCGTAGTACTCGCACTGGATCGGCACGAGGACCGCGTCGGCTGCCGCGAGACCGTTCACGGTCAGGAGCCCGAGCGATGGCGGGCAGTCGATCAACACGAAGTCGTAGTCGCCGCTGACCGCGCCCAACGCCCGGCGAAGCTTCAGCTCTCGCGACATCGCGGGGACGAGCTCGATTTCGGCACCCGCAAGGTCGATCGTCGCCGGAATGACGAAGAGGTTCCGGACGCTCGTCGGCTCGACGCAATCCTCGACCGGGACGTCGTTCATGACGACGTCGTAGACCGAGCCCTCCACGTTCCGGTGGCTGATGCCGAGGCCGGTCGTCGCGTTGCCCTGAGGATCCAGGTCGACGACCAGCACCCGGAAGCCGAGCTCCGCCAGCGCGGCGCCGAGGTTCACGGCGGTCGTGGTCTTCCCCACGCCGCCCTTCTGGTTCGCGATCGCCAACACGACCGGAAGATCGATCGGTGGGAGCGGCGGCATCGTCGCCTCGGGCGGGAGAGCCGGCGCCGACTCGTCGTCCGACAATTCGACCGCTGGGGTACCGAGATGGGGTTCGTTCACCGTCGACATCGCTTTCCGTCGGAACCGCGAAAAAGACCGGACTCGCTGCTCGACGAACCCTCGGCCGCGCTGATCTCGGCCAGGAACTCGTGGGTGGTGCGCTTGGACTCCATCGTGGTGTTCCACGTGGAACCGGCCCCGTGCCGCGCGATGGTACTACTGCGACGGCTTCGAGGGAATGGCATCCGCCGGGTTCGTTGGCCACGGGAGGCGGCGAGATGACCGGCGCACCGGTGTCGACGGTCGTCCCCAACCCTGTCAACAGGTTGGGTACAACCCGGGCGTGGGCTCTGAGGCTCGGTCCAACGATGGATCCCCGGGTTGTTCCACGTGGAACGTGCCCGATTCGAGCCGGAGGGCTCTCTCCCTACCAGACCGGGCGTTTGGCGGGGATTCCCACCGACCGCGGCCAACGGTCGTCGACCCGATGGATCCGCCGGCTGATCGCGACCCGGGCGCCGTCCCCGTCGCCGATCGCCACCGGCCCCAGGCCCAGCTCGGCCAGGCCCGCCTCGGGCCACCGGTCACTCGGTCCCGACGACTCGGCCACTTCCTTCCCCGTTCCGCCGCGGTGGGGCTCACTCACGGCGAGGCAGCCGCCGACATTCAGGAAGGCTCCGCCGATCTCGGCGGTCACCGCAGGCGGGGCGAAGGAGCGGGCGACCACCAGGGTGAATGCCGAGCGCAGGACCGGATCCCGCGCCAGATCCTCGGCCCGCCCTTCGGCGACGGAGACCCGGCCGGACCAACCGAGTGTCACGACACTGCGCCGGAGAAACGCCGTCCGGCGCCGGGACGAGTCGAGGAGCGTCGCCGAGTGCTCGGGCCAGAGTGCCGCGAGCACCAGCCCGGGGAGACCGCCACCGCTGCCGAGGTCGAGGAACGACGCCGGGCCGGCACCCATCGACTCGAGGAGCCCGCCGAGCTCTCGGGCGTGCACGGCCTGTTCACCCGTCGGGCCGGGCCCGAGGAACCCGAGCGTTCGGGCCGTCTCGAAGATCTCGGTGAGCGCCGGGAGATCAGGCCTGGCGGTCACGGCGTCACTCCGGTCGCGGTCGGAGGTCGGACGCGCGGCATGAGCCGGGCCGGGACCGGCACCGGGTGGATCGGCCGGGATACCCGGGACGATCGCTCAGACGGGGTGGATGACGACGTGGCGCCGGGCATCTTCGCCCTCGGAAACCGTTCCGAGCCCGTCGAGCTCCGCCACGGTGTCATGCACGACCTTCCGGTCGGCTGCCGACATCGGCTCCAACGCGCGGGCTTCTCCGCTCGCATCCACCTCGGTCGCCACCTTGCGGGTGAACTCGGCGAGGGCCTCCCGACGGCGCTGACGGTACCCGCCCACGTCGACGTGGAGCCGGGCGCGTTGGCCTTCGGCAGCATGCTGCACCGCGGCACGGGTCAGCTCTTCGAGTGCCGCCAGGGTCGCGCCCTTGGGCCCGACGAGGAGACCGAGTCCGTCGCCGTCGATGTCGAGCGCGATGCCTTCGTCCTCGGTCCGACCGGTCCGAACCGAGCCGGCGACGTCGAGCGCGTCGAGCAGTCCCTGGACGAACTCAACGGCGACCGCTTCCTGCTCGTCGAGATTGACCTCGGTGTCCATGTCGGGCTGCTCCTCGTTGGTGGTTTCCGGTTCGCGCCCGGTCGGCGGTCGTCGGGTTCGGGATCT
>JBBSEC010000009.1:0-63420 GCA_038240075.1 Acidimicrobiia bacterium | reverse complement strand
GCGACCGGGGGGCGGGGCGTGTATGTACGGGGGGTGGCGCGACCGGGTCCGCGCCACCTACGAACACCCGCTCGCGGCCGACTACGCGCGTCCGGGTGGACCATGGGACATCCCGTCGCTCGACGCGCTGCTGAGCGCGCACGACACTCCGGAGACGGAGGCCGCGGTCGCCGGTCTCGCCGGTTGGCTGCGGGTTCGCGGTGTCGAACCGGGTGGTGTCGTCTGCTGGCAGGCGCCGAACTCGAGCCCGGTCGTCCTGATGTACCGCGCGTGCTGGCGCATCGGCGCGATCGCGGCGCCGATCCACCACGGCGCCGGCCGCGACGAGACCGCGACCCTCGTCGACCGCCTCGCGCCACGCGTGCAGGTCGCATGGAGCGACGTTCCGATGCGCGCGCTCGAGGGCACCGTCGAATACGACGACATCGACCCATCGGGCGAGAACGCAAGCGAGCATTGGCCCGACCCGGCTGCGCTCGCCGCAGTGCTCTTCACCTCGGGTTCGAGCGGCACACCGAAGGGGGTGCTGCACACGCAGCGTTCGCTCGGGTACAAGGCGCTCCTCATGGCCGACGTGCACGGGATGCGCGCCGACGATGTCGTGCTCATGCCCGCGCCGTTGGCGCACATCTCCGGCCTCCTGAACGGCGTCACGCTTCCCGGTGTCGTGCCGTTCACGCGCGTCCTCATGGCGCGCTGGGATCCGGAGCAGGCGCTCGACCTCATCGAGCAGGAACGGGTGACGTTCATGATCGGGCCGCCGACGTTCTTCGTGTCGCTGATGTCGGCGGCCGGCTTCTCGTCCGAACGGGTCGCGAGCCTCCGACTCGTATCGAGCGGCGGCGCGGGAGTCACCGAGGCGTTCGTCGACGAAGCCGCGAGCCGCCTCGGTTGCGTCGTCAAACGCACGTACGGCTCAACGGAAGCACCGACGATCGCGACGAGTCGGCCGGAAGACGACCGTCACGACGCGCGCCGCCACGACGGTCGCGCGCTCGGCGCGGTGCAGCTACGGGTCAGCGACGCGGGCGAGCTCGAGGTGCAAGGACCCGAGCTGTTCTCCGGATACCTCGAGCGCGACGAGACCGACGCGGCCGTCGACGACGGTTGGTTCCGCACCGGCGATCTCGCGACGATCGACGACGGTTGGCTCCGCATCGTCGGCCGGATCAAGGATCTGATCATCCGGGGCGGTGAGAACATCGCGGCCGCGGAGGTCGAGGCCGTGCTCGAACGCCACCCCGCGGTGTCGCAGGCGGTAGCGGTCGGCTACCCCGACCGGCTCATGGGCGAGCGCGTGTGCGCGTTCGTCGTCGTGAACGGCGCGTTCGATCTCGACGCGTGCCGCGCGTGGTTCAAGGAGCAAAGCGTGACGCCGTTCAAGACACCCGAGCGCATCGAGATCGTCGAGGCGTTGCCGTTGCTCGCGAGCGGCAAGCCCGACCGCGCTGCGTTGCGCGCACTCGCGACGCCGCCCGTTCCCTGATCGGAATCCGCATCGCGTCAGCGAGTCGCGCCGCGACCGGTCAGGAACCGCAGCGCCGACTGCGCCGCGTTCCGGCCGCACAGGCCGTGCGCCCCCGCACCCGGCGGAGTCGCCGCAGAGCACAGGAACACGCCCGGCACCCCGGTCGCATACGGGTCGAACGCGAACCGCGGACGGAAGAGGATCTGCAGCGGATCGTTGGCACCGGTCACGAGATCGCCGCCGACGTAGTTGGCGTTGTCGGCCTCGAGGTCCGCGGGACGCCGGACGCGGAGGCCGATGATGCGCTCACGCAGGCCGGGCGCGAAGCGCTCGATCTGGTCGATGATCGCGTCGGTCGCGTCTCCGGTGAAGCCGTTCGGCACGTGCGCGTACGCCCAGACCGGATGCAGGTCGCCTTTCGACCGCCCCGGATCGGCGAGGTACTGCTGCGCGACGAGCACGAACGGCCGCGCCGGCAGGCGGCCGCGATGAACGTCGCGTTCGGCCGCGGCGATCTCTTCGAGCGCGCCACCGCAATGAACCGAGCCGGCCCTCGCACTCGCCTCGTCGCGCCACGGCACTCCACCCTGCACGACGAGGTCGACCTTGAACGCGGCCGGTCCGTGGCGCCAACGGCGGTACGCGCGCCGCACCCGTGGCCGCATGCGGTCGCCGGCGATGGCGGCCGCGGCACCGGGCGCGACGTCGAGGAGCACCACTCGGCTCGGGGGCAGGTCGGCGAGGGTCGTCACGCGCACTCCGGTGTGAATGCTCCCGCCGAGCTCCTTCAGCCGCGCCGCCATCGCGTCGGTGATCGCGCGTGATCCACCTTCGGCAACCGGCCATCCCGAGTGGTGACCCGCGGCGATGAGCATGACGGCGATCGCCGAGGTCAGGGGCCGCTCCAGCGGATGGATCGTGTGCGCGGCGACGCCGGCGAACAACGCGCGCGTCTCGTCCTCCCGCCATCGGCGCGCGAGCAGCGTCGCCGGCGGCAACGTCCGCAGTCCGAACCGCCCGAAGGACACGGGGTGTTTCGGGACGTGCAGCACCGGCCGGAACGCGTCCTCGGCGATGTCGTCCAACCGCCTGACAACGGGTTGGAACAGCCGTCGCCACGCGGCACCGTCGCGACCGAGGCCCGCGACGGTTTCGTCGAGCGAGCTGACCATCACGCCGACGCGCCCGCCGTCGAGCGGGTGGGTGAGATCGATCTCCGGCCGGCACCACGTCAGCCCGCGGCGTTCGAGCTCGAGCGACCGCAGCACCGGCGAGAGCACCGAGAACGGATGCACCGCGGAGCACACGTCGTGCAGCACGCCGGGAACGATCAGCTCCGCCGTACGGGTTCCGCCACCGATCTCGTCAGCCGCTTCGAGGACCGTCACCTCGAACCCCTGGTCGGCCAGGGTGATCGCGGCGGCCAACCCGTTGGGGCCGGCACCCACCACGACGACGTCGGTCATCGCCGGATGTTAGGTGCCGCCCGACGGGGCCGAGGGGTCGTCAGTCGGAGCCGAGATAGCCGTCGAGCACCACGTGATTGGTGTCGTCGGTCACCCAGACGCGCTTGGTCCTCGGCAGCGACAACGCGGCCGTCATGGTGACGTTCTCACGGTCACTCGACGCGCTGAACGTGCCCGCGGCGACGCGCTTGCCGTCGGCGCCGGTGACCCACAGCCAGTACCACTCGCGGTCGTCGAGGCCGTCGACGCGCAGTTGCACGCGCGTGCCCGACGTCTCCGGATAGAGCACGGCGGTCGCGTGGACATCGTGGTCCGACGACCGCAGCGCGACGACAGTGCCGTGCTGCCCGCCGCGCGTTCCGACCGCGACTGCGAGCACGACCACGAGCGCCGCCGCGATACCAACCGCGGCCGCGAAGAATCCGCGGGTGCGGTGGCGATGACGCGCGACCCGCTCGGTTTGCAACCCGTCGAGGATCCGGTCGCCGAGCTCCTGCGGCGGCAGCGGAAGGTCGGCGTCGCCGATGCGGCTCACATCGGCGAGGTCGAGCGCGCCCGCGACCGTCGTCAGCTCCGCGAGCGCGGCGCGGCACTGCGCGCAACCGTCGATGTGCGCGTGGAGCGCGGCACGCGCCGGCTCGTCGAGTCGTCCGAGCGCCTCGATGGCGAGATCGCCGCGCCAGTCGCGGCACGCTTCAGTCGCCATCGCTCCAACCCATCTCTTCCAGCGCGAGCTTCATCGCGCGCAACCCGTAGAACACCCGGCTCTTCACGGTGCCGGGCGGAACGCCGAGATCGCTCGCGACCTCGGCGTACGGTCGTCCCTTGTAGTGCACCTCGACGAGCGCGACGCGGTGCTCCTCACCGATCTTGCGGAGCGCCTCCTCGACCTCCCACGATCGCACCAGGTGGTCGAGGGCCTCGTCGACATTCCGCTCGCGGGTGAGGTCGATCGTCGTCTCGCGCTCGCCCGCGACCCGGGGGCGAAGGGCCCGCGCGCGGCTCAGGTCGATGACGACGTTGCGGACGATCGCGAAGAGCCACGTGCGCAACGAACCGAGGCGCTCGTCGAACCGGTCGGCCGCCTGCCACGCGCGGAGAAAGGTCTCCTGCACGGCCTCCTCGGCGAGACCGGCGTCGCCCAGGCCCCGCAGCGCGAAGCGGTAGAGCTCGGGCCCGTGCGCGCGGTAGACGGCGCGAACCCCCTCATCGCTTCCGAGTGCGGTGACCTGGTTGGCCATAGTCAGCGAGGATACGGCCGGTCACGGGTTGTGGTTCACCTCGGCCGGCCCGATGAACCGTGGCGCCGGCCGGCCCGTACCCCCAATGTTCCTGCACCGGCCGGAGGATCGTCGATGACCCGCATGCGCCCCACGTCCCGCTCTCTGCTCACGCTCGGCTTCGCCGGCGCGGTGTTGCTCGCCGCGTGCGGGAGCTCCGGCAGCGCCAAGGCCGGCAGCGCGGCTTCGACGACGGCGCCGCCGTCGACCACCGCGACGACGGCCGGCTCGACCGGTGGCCGGTACGGCGGCGGCGGCACCACCGTGACGACCGCGGCGCCGAAGACGGGTGCCGTCGACGTGAGCGTCATCAGCACGCCCCTCGGCCTGACACTCGTCGACGCCAAGGGCCACGTGCTCTACCAGTACGGGCCCGACCCGAAGGGCTCGAGCACGTGCACCGGCGGCTGCGCGACCGCGTGGCCGCCCCTCACGGTCTCCGGCACCACGGTGACCGTGGCCAAGAACCTGCCGGCCGCGCAGTTCTCGACCATCACCGGGCCTGGCGGCATCCACATCGTCGCCGACGCGGGCCACGCGCTCTACCGCTTCGCGGGCGACAAGAACGCCGGGGAGACCAGCGGCGAAGGCGTCGGCGGCTTCAAGGCCGCAGGCCCCATCGGCAACACGATGTAACTGGTCGCATCGGCGTGCGCCTCACCGCGGCATGCGGCACTGGTCTCGATTGCCGCCGCTGCTCCGGGCAACTGGTCGCATCGGCGTGCGCCTCACCGCGGCGTGCGGCACTGGTCTCGATTGCTGCTGCTCCGGGCAGTCGGTGGGAGTTACACCACGCTGGTGCCGGCTTCGACGCGGGGGCGCACGAGCGCGGTGAGCCGCTCCCGGTGGTAGGTCGCGTCGCCGAACGCGAGCTGGTCGAGCTGCGCGCGCTTCAGGAAGAAGTGCAGATCGTGCTCCCACGTGAACCCGATGCCGCCGTGCACCTGCAGACCCGACGCCATGACCCGTTTCGATGCGTCGGAGCCCCACGTCTTCGCGGTCGACGCCGCGATCGATGCGTCGGGATCGCCGGCACCGATGCACCACGCGGCCCAATAGACGGTGGAGCGCATGCCCTCGACGTCGACGAGCATGTCGGCGCAACGGTGCTTCACCGCCTGGAAGCTCCCGATCGGCCGGCCGAACTGCACCCGCTCCTTCGCGTAGTTGGTTGCCATCTCGAGCACGCGGCCCGCACTCCCCAACATCTCGGCCGCGGTGAACGTGGCACCGTGGTCGAGCAGCGCGGCAACGGCGTCGGCGCCTCCGAGTCGTTGCGCGGGGGTCGCGTCGAGGTGCAGCCACCCGAGCGAGCGGGTGAGGTCCATCGCCGATTCGCGCGGCACGCGGCCCTGCTCGCTCAGGCTCACCGCGAACAGTGCAGGACCATCGGGCGCGATCGCGGGCACGATCGCAAGGTCGGCCGCGGGTGCGTCGACGACCGGATCCGGCCGGCCGGTGAGCGTCCATGTGTCGCCGTCGGCGCCGGGAGTGGCCGATGCCGTGACCGCGTCGGCGCGACGCGACCACGCAACACACGCGATGGCCTGGCCGGAGAGCAGCGAGCCGACCGCGCCATCGCGTCCGGCCCGCGCGCACGCACCGATGGCCAGCGCGGTGGAACGGAACGGAACCGGCGCGACGTGCCTGCCGATCTCTTCGAGCAGCACCGCCGATTCCACAGCACCGAGCCCCAGCCCACCGGCCGCTTCGGGAAGCTCCACGCCGAGCCAACCCTGCTCGACCATTGCCGACCACAGCGCGGTGTCGTAGAGGTCGGTTCCCGCGGTGTGCGCACGGACGCGATCGGGCGCGGCGAGCCCGTCGAGCAGATCGCGGGCCGCATCCCGCAACGCAAGTTGATCGTCAGACAGATCGAAATCCACGACGCCGAGTCTCGCAGACAGGCGGGTGTGCGGGCAGAGTGTCTGGCGGCTCGAGCCGAGTCGGTAGATTCGTAGGCGAGAGCCCCGGCACGAGAGGAGCCGCCGATGAGCGAACCGCCCGCAGTGCTGCACTACGGAGGCACGGAGACGGAGCTGCCGGTTGTCGTCGGGACCGAGAACGAGCACGCGGTCGACATCGCGAAGCTCCGCAGCCAGACCGGGCTGATCACCCTCGACTACGGCTACATGAACACCGGGTCGACCGAGTCGGCGATCACCTACATCGACGGCGACCTCGGCATCCTGCGCTACCGCGGCTACCCGATCGAGCAGCTGGCCGACCACGAAGAGCCGTCGTTCCTCGAGACGTCGTACCTCCTCATCTACGGCGAGCTCCCCACGATCAGCGAGCGCGACGACTTCAGCAAGGCGATCCGTAAGCACACGCTCCTGCACGAAGACGTCAAGCGGTTCTTCGACGGCTTCCCGAAGGACGCGCAGCCAATGGCGATCCTCTCCGCCGTCGTCGCGTCGCTCGCGGCCTTCTACCAGGACAGCGACGACCCGAAGGATCCCGAGCAGGTCCAGCTGTCGATCGTGCGGCTCATGGCGAAGCTGCCGACGATCGCGGCGTACAGCTACAAGAAGTCGATCGGGCAGCCGTTCCTCTACCCGGACAACTCGCTCGACCTCATCGAGAACTTCCTCACGATGATGTTCGCGGTTCCGTCGGAGCACTACGAAGTCAGCCCGACCACGGTGCACGCGCTCAAGCAATTGTTGATCCTGCACGCCGACCACGAGCAGAACTGCTCCACATCGACGGTGCGCATGGTCGGTTCGAGCGAGGCGAACCTCTTCGCGTCGATCGCGGCCGGCATCCTGGCGCTCTGGGGCCCGCTGCACGGCGGTGCGAATCAGGAAGCGATCGAGATGCTGCAGGCCATCCAGGCCGACGGTGGCGACATCGACAAGTACGTCAAGCGCGCCAAGGACCCGAACGATCACTTCCGGCTCTCCGGATTCGGCCACCGCGTCTACAAGAACTACGACCCGCGCGCCCGCATCATCAAGTCGACCGTCGACCAGGTGTTGAAGGAGCTCGCGGGCGGCCAGCACGACGAGCTCCTCGAGATCGCAATGCGACTCGAAGAGGTCGCGCTCACCGACGAGTACTTCATCGAGCGCAAGCTCTACCCGAACGTCGACTTCTACTCGGGTCTGATCTACCGCGCGATGGGCTTTCCTATCCAGATGTTCCCGGTGCTGTTCGCGATCGGCCGGCTCCCCGGGTGGATCGCGCACTGGAAGGAAGCCAACGAGAGCGCGAAGACGAAGCTCGGGCGGCCGCGCCAGATCTACACCGGCCCGACCGAACGCAAGTACCAGCCGATCGACCAGCGCTAGGCGCGTGCTCGTCGATCTCGAGCGGTACCCGATCGTCGACCTCGACGCTGCGGGCACGGTGGCGTTGGCGCAGCAGTGCCGGGACGAGCTCGACCGTGACGGCGTGTCGATCCTCCCGGCGTTCCTCACCGCCGAGGCCACGGCGCGCGCGGTGGCCGAATCCGAGACCCTCGCTCCGCTCGGACACCCGAGCGATGTGGAGGGCACTCCGTACCTCGAGCTGCCCGCCAACGGTTGGGCCGACGGGCACCCGCGCGTCACGTGGGCGCACACGCGGCTGACGGCGGTCGCGTACGACCGCTTCCCTGAGGGCTCGGTGCTGCGGACGCTCTACGAGTCCGACGTGCTGCTCGCGTTCTTGAGCCGGGCCCTCGGGTTCGAGGTGTTCCGCTACGACGACCCGCTCGGCGGTCTCAACCTCGCGGCGATGTACGACGGCGACCGGCTCGCGTGGCACTACGACCAGACCGACTTCGTCGTCTCGCTCGCGGTGCAGGAGTCGGAGTCGGGTGGCAACTTCGAGTGCGTCCCGCGCACGCGCACGCCCGACGACGAGCGCTACTCCGACGTCTCCGCCATTCTCGCGGGTGACGACACGCGCCTCGTCACCATCCCGATGACGCCGGGCACGCTCATGCTCTTCGAAGGCCGCCACACGCTGCACCGCGTGAGCGACATCGCCGGTGCGCGACCGCGCTACGTCGGACTGTTCGGCTACGACCGCAAACCCGGCACCTGCTCCAGCGAGCTCCTCCGCCTGATCCGCTACGGCCGCGCGAGCTAGTGCCCGCGCCGGCCGTTTGATGGACCGTCAGTACCCCCCACAGCCATTGCATGTCCATCAAACGCGAGCGCCGCGGCGACGGGTGGGGCGGCGGGGGCGGGGGCGCCTACGCTCCGCCGCGATGGACCTGACGCCTACTGCCGCGGAGGCCAAGCTGCGCGACGAGGTGCGCGCGTGGCTGCGGGCCAACCTGCCGTGGGAGTACGGCCGGGGCCTCCCTCCCCGCTTCGACGACCTCGCGGAGGAGGTCGCGTTCGGCCGGGAGTGGCAGGCGAAGCTCGCGGACGGTCGCTGGGTCGGCGTGGCGTGGCCGGAGGAGTTCGGCGGGCGCGGCGGCGGGCCGGTCGAGCATTACCTCGTCACCGAAGAGCTCGCCCGCGCCCGCGCACCGGAGCTCGTCGGCCGCATCGGCGTCAACCTCGTCGGCCCCACCTTGCTCGCGCACGGCACCGACGCGCAGAAGGCGCGGTTCCTCCCGCACATCCTCGACGCATCCGAGATCTGGTGTCAGCTGTTCAGCGAGCCCGAGGCCGGCAGCGACCTCGCCGCGCTCCGCACGCGAGCCGACAAGGTCGAAGGCGGCTGGGTGCTCAACGGTCAGAAGGTCTGGACGAGCTACGCGCAGTTCGCCGACTGGGGTTGGTGCCTCGCGCGAACCAACACGGAAGCCGCCAAGCAGAAGGGCATCTCGGCGCTCGTCATCGACATGCACGCGCCGGGGGTCGAGGTGCGACCGCTGCGGCAGATCACCGACGAGTCGGAGTTCAACGAGGTCTTCTTCTCCGACGTGTTCGTCGCCGACGATCGCGTGGTCGGGCCGGTCGACGAAGGTTGGCGCATCGCCAACTCGACCCTCACGCACGAGCGGGGCGTCAATCCCCGCCAACTCGTGGTGCACGCGCAACTCGTCGACGAGCTGTGGCGGCTCGCGCTCGAGCGGGGCGCGCTCGACGATCACCGCCTGTCGCAACGGCTCGCGGAGGCGTTCGTCGAAGTGAAGCTGTTCCAGCTGCACAACTGGCGGTCGGTCTCGCGCACCGCGAAGGGCCTCGACCCGGGACCGCAGGGAAGCATCAACAAGCTCTGGTGGTCGGAGATGAGCAAGCGGCTCCACGACACTGCGATGGCCGTGCTCGGCGAGGCCGCGCCGCTGTGGCGCGGCGCGGCGGAGAATCCGGGCGACGGCGCGTGGCAGCGGTCGTGGCTCTACTACCAGGCGAGCTCGATCTGGGCCGGCACCAACGAGATCCAGCGCAACATCGTCGGCGAACGGACCCTCGGCCTGCCGAGGGAGCCAAAAAGGTAGGTTTCACCCGTGCCTTTCGAGACGATTCGCTACGAGGTCGACGGCGCGGTCGCGACGATCACGTTGGCGCGTCCCGAAGCGGCCAACGCCCAGAACGCGCAGATGATCGACGAGATCGATGCCGCGTTCGACGTGGCCGACGCCGACGACTCCGTACGCGTGGTGCTGCTCGCGGCCGACGGGAAGCACTTCTCGGCCGGCCACGACCTCAAGGAGATCCTCACCGGCACCGAGAAGTGGGCCGCGATGCGCGCGACGCCCGAAGGCAAGCTGCACCACGAGCAGGTCATGTACTGGGACAAGCTCGTGAGGATCCGCGACTTCCGCAAGCCGACAATCGCCGCCGTGCAGGGAACGTGCGCGGCCGCGGGCCTCGCGCTCGCATGTATGTGCGACCTCATCATCGCGGCCGACGACGCGCGCTTCTCCAATCCCGTCGCGCGCATGTCGGGTGTCGGCGTCGAGATCCTGGTCGAGCCGTGGGAGCTCGGTGCGCGCAAGGCGAAGGAGTTCATGCTCTGCGCGAGCACGCTGAGCGCGGCCGAAGCCGAGGGTCACGGCCTCGTCAACCGCGTCGTGCCACGCGACGACCTCGCCACCGCGGCACGCGCGTTCGCCGACGAAGTCGCACTCGTGCCCGCGGCGACAGCCGAGGCGATCAAGTCGTCGGTGAACCACATGCTCGACTCCGCCGGTCAGCGCGAGTCGTGGCGCTTCCACTTCGTGATCCACCAGTTCGTGAGCAACACGCCCACGGCGCTCGACCGAGTGGAGGCCCGCAAGGCGGGCGGGATGGACGCGGTCAAGCGCGAGCAGCAACACCCCGCATGAGCGGACCCCTCGACGGTCTCCGCGTGCTCGATCTCGGCACCCGGATCGCGGCCCCGTTCTGCGCCGGCCTGCTCGGCGAGATGGGCGCCGATGTCGTGAAGATCGAGCAACCCGGCCAGGGCGACTTCATGCGCGAGATCGGTCCCTTCGCCACCGCGGCCGGCGACCCCGACGCGGAGCCCTATTCACTGTTCTGGGCCGTCGAAGGCCGGGGCCGACGCAGTGTCACCCTCGACCTCAGGGTCGCGGCCGGACAGGACCTCTTCCGCCGGCTTGCGGCGACCGCCGACGTGGTGGTCGAGAACTTCCGCCCCGGCACCCTCGAGCGCTGGAACATCGCGCCCGCGGCCCTCGATCCGCGCCTCGTGGTCGTGCGCATCAGCAGCTTCGGCCAGGACGGCCCCAACTCGAAGCGGCCGGGCCTCGACCGTGTGGGCATCGGCTACGGCGGGCTGCTGCATCTCACCGGATATCCCGACCGGCCGCCCGTGCGGGTCGGCGTCACGATCTCCGACTACCTCACCGGCGTGTTCTCCGCGCAGGCCGCGCTCGGCGCGTTGTACGCGCGCGACGCGCGGCGCGAAGGCAAGGGCGCGGTGATCGACGCCGCGCTCTACGGAGCCGCGCTCCGAATCCTCGAATGGACGCTGCCCGCGTACGACCTGCTCGGGACCGTGCGCAACCGCGAGGGCAACCGGCTCGCCAACTCCGCGCCCCTCGACAACTACGCGACGGCCGACGGGAAGTACGTGTGCATCGTCGCGGGCTCCGACACCAACTTCGCACGGTTGTGCTCGGCCATGGAACGAACCGACCTCGTGACCGACGTGCGCTTCGCGCGTCTCGCCGATCGCGCCGCGCGCAGCGACGAGATCAACGGCCTGGTCGCCGACTGGACGGCGTCGCTCGACGCGGTCGAGGTCGAACGGCGTTGTGTTGCCGCCGACGTTCCCGTCGCCACCGCGTACACCGCGGCCGACATCTTCGCCGACCCGCACATGACGGCCCGCGGCGACCTCGTGACCGTCGACGACCCCGTCGTCGGGCCGATGCGGCAACAGGCGCCGTTCCCCCGCTTCGTCGGAGAGCCGGCCGTGACCCCCGGCGGCGCGCCGATCCTGGGTGCGCACACGCGCGAGGTCCTCGGCGAGCTGGCCGGAGTCGATGATGCCCTGCTCGACGAGCTCGCCATACAGGGAGTGATCTGAAGTGGCGGCGCCGTCCGTGAAGCGCCGGCCGGTCGCGCCCGATCTCTTCGAGCTCACCGACGACGGCGGGCTGACCCTGCTCGGTGGCTACTCGCCGAGCAGCGGCCTGCATCACTTCCCTCGGCTGGCGACGTGTCCCTACACCGGTGCCGACGACGTCGAGCCCGCGCGCCTGCCCGACCGGGGCACCTTGTGGGCGTGGACCGCGGTGACCGCCGCGCCTCCCGGTTACACCGGCCCGGTTCCGTTCGGGTTCGGAGTCGTCGAGCTGACGGGCGGACTGCGCGTCGTCACCCGCATCACCGAGGCCGACCCCGCCGCCCTCACGTTCGCGATGCTGATGCGACTCGTCGCCGATGTGATCGCGGTCGATGACGACGGCACCAACGTGGTCGCCTGGGCGTTCACACCGTCCGAGACGCAGACCGGAGCCGCATGAACGTCACGATCCCGGGCGTGGGGATGCACCCGTTCGGCCGGTTCGAGGACCGCAGCGTCACCGACATGGGCGTACAGGCCGTGCGCGTCGCGCTCGGCGAAGCCGGAAACCCCACGTTTCAGGCCGCGTTCTGCGGAACCGCGTACGCGGGAGTCGCCGCCGGGCACAAGGTGCTCGGCGCGATCGCGCGCACAGGCATGCCGATCGTCGACGTCGAAGCCGGCTGCGCGAGCGGTGGCGCCGCGTTGATGCTCGCGGCGGGGGCGATCCGCGCCGGTCAGTACGACTGTGTGCTCGTGTTCGGGATCGAGAAGATGCCGCGCGGCATCATCCGCTCGTCGTTCTTCGAGCCGTGGCGCGAGGAAGCCGGCCTCGCCGCGACACCCGCGTACTTCGCGTTGCGCGCGCAACGGCTCATGCGCGAGTCGGGCCTCACGAAGGAGCACCTCGCGCAGGTCGTCGTCAAGAACCGCCGTCACGGAGTCGCGAACCCCGACGCGATGTTCCGCAAAGAGGTGACGGCCGAGGATGTGCTCGCGTCCCGTGTCGTGTGCGACCCCCTGCACCTCTGGATGCTCTGCTCCCCCAACGAGGGCGCCGCCGCCGTGGTCCTGAAGGCGGGTACCGGAACCGCGAACGCCGTGACCCTCGAGGCCGCGGTGCTGCGGTCACATCTGCCCGGCAGTGTCCTCGGCGAAGCGACCCCGCTCGCCGGCATCGACGACACCGCGATCCCGCCGCCCACCACCCTCGCCGCCCGCGCGGCCTACGAAGAAGCCGGCATCGGACCCGATGACGTCGACGTCGTCGAGTGCCAGGACACCGACGCGGCCCGCGAGCTCCTCGCGTGGGAAGAGCTCGGCCTGTGCGAACGGGGCGAGCAGGCCGCGACCCTGAGCCAAGGCAGCGCCGAGCTCGGCGGTGCCCGGCCCGTCAACGTGTCGGGCGGCCTCCTGTCGAAGGGCGAGCCCCTCGGCGCATCCGCGCTCGGCCAGGTGGTGGAGCTCGTGCGGCAGCTGCGCGGCGAGGCCGGCGCCCGGCAGGTCACGGGCGCGCGAGTCGGCCTCGCCCACACCGTCGGGCGGGGGGCGAACGCGTCGGTCACGATCGTGAAACGCTAGTCACATGACGCATCTCTCACATGTCTGGTTCAGGGTCACCGAGCTCGAGGTCGTCTCGGGATCCGGCTGCACGGTCACGACCGCGAGCGGCGAGGAGTACCTCGACTTCTCGAGCGGGATCGCGGTCACGAGCACCGGCCACTGCCACCCGACGGTGGTCGCCGCAATCCGCGAGCAGGCCGGCAAGTTCATCCACGCGCAGGTCAACGTGTACCGCCATCCCCTGCTCGAGCAGCTCGCGATGCGGCTCGCCGGGGTGACGCCGCCCGGGATCGACACGTTCTTCTTCGCCAACTCCGGCGCCGAGGCGACCGAGGCCGCCGTGAAGCTCGCGCGGCAGGCGACCAAGCGGCAGAACGTCATCGTGATGGACGGAGCGTTCCACGGTCGCACGATGATGGCGATGGCGATGACGACGTCGAAGACCGGCTATCGCTCGGGCTATCAACCACTCCCTGCGGGCGTGTTCGTCGCGCCGTTCCCGCGGCCGTTCGAGTGGGGCATCGACGAGGCGACCGCGGTCGAGCGTTCGTTGCACGCGCTCGAACGACTGCTCGCCGCGCAGACCGCGCCGAACGAGACCGCGGCCATCGTGATCGAACCGGTTCTCGGCGAAGGCGGCTACCTGCCCGCGCCGCCCGCCTACCTCCAGGGTGTGCGCGAGATCTGCGACGCGACCGGGATCATGTTCGTCGCCGACGAAGTGCAGTCGGGTTTCGCGCGCACCGGCCGCATGTTCGCGGTGGAGCACTCCGAGGTGGTACCCGACATCATCGTGATGGCGAAGGGCATCGGATCGGGCTTCCCGATCGCGGGCATCGGCGCGTCGGCCGCACTGATGGAGCTCTGGCCTCAGGGCGCGCACGGCGGCACCTACGGCGGCAATCCGATCGGCTGCGCGGCCGCCCTCGCGACGATCGACGTGATCGAGCAGGAGCACCTCGCCGACAACGCGCGCGATCGCGGCCGCCAGCTCATGGACGCGCTCGCGAAGCTGCAGGCCGACCACGCCGGCATCGGCGACGTGCGCGGCCTCGGCCTGATGGTCGGAACCGAGCTGATCGATCCCGAGGGTGGCCCGGCGGCGGCGCGCACCGCGGCGGTCATGCGCCACTGCCTCGACGAGAGCAACGTCATCTTCATGAACTGCGGAACCGGCAACAACGTGCTGCGCTGGATGCCACCGCTCATCGTCAGCGCCGCCGAGATCGACCGCGGCGTCGCCGCGTTCGCCGCCGCGTTGAAGGCCACCGCGTGACCGCGTCGTCACGCGGCACGGTCTGAGCAGCGGCAGTAACCGAGGCAAGTGCGACACATGACGGCGAAGCGCACGCCGATGCGACCATAAGCGTCGTCACGCGCCCACGACGACCCAGCCCTTCATCCCGTACGCGAAGTGGCCGGGCAGGTGGCACGCGAACAGATACCGACCGGGCTTCGTGAACACGGAGAACGTCTCGCCAATCGAGTCGGGCGCCATCGACACCTCACCGGGCACGGGCGGATGCACCGCTTCTTTCCCCTGCTCGTGAAGCAGGTGCACGCGCGCGTCGCCGACGATGAACTCGTGGTTGATCGGGTCGTCGTTGTGAATGAGGAAGCGGACGGTCGTGCCCGGTTGCACCCGGATGGTCGAGAGCGAGAACGCGCTGTAGCGGATGCTCACGTTCACCGTCACGAGGCCCGGACCAAGCACCGTTGGCGTGTCAGCGCGCGCGGTGTCGCTCAGCGCGTAGCCGCCGACCGCGGTCGCGACCGCAACCGCGATCGCGACCGCAGTGCTCAGGAGCCACCTCATACCGCGGCTCCGATCCCCGTCCGCCGCCTCCGCCCGAACCACCCGGCGACGGCGAACGCGGTGATCCCGGCCAGCACCGACGCCGCGAGCGGCCACAGTGCGCGTCCCGAGGTTGCGGCTTCGACCGGCCGGGCCGCGGCCGCCTTCAGGCCCGTCGCCGCGAGCGACGGCACCTCGTCGGGTCGGGTGCTCACCGCAAGGTCGTAGTTCAGTTGTCCGGCGGGCACGTGGAGGTGCAGGAACGTGAACCACATCGTGTTCGGCACCCACGACATGTTCTTGTCGGAGCGAAGGTCGGACAGCAGCGAGTCGCTGGCCTGCTCATCGCGCGAGAGGCTCAACCCCTGTCCGCCTGCGAGCAGCTCGGGACGCCGGTCAGTGAGCAGGAACACGTCGGCGTCGACGACCGCGGTGCGACCGATGCCCAGGCCGAGGATGTGCAGCGGCACCCACGGGTCCTTCGTCGGGATCGTCACCATGATCGGGGTGCCGTCACCCGTGTTCTGGCCGAGCTTCAGCGCGCGCGACGTGTCGAAGCGCGCGGCCATGAAGATCGGGCTGCGCCGCGCGTAGAAGTCGAGGACGGCCGGCGCATCGGGCGTGAGCAGGTAGCCATGGTCGACGGCCCACTTGCCGACCGCGTTCCCACCGCCGCGCAGGACGGTGATGTCGAGCGCGTCGATCTGCGTCTGCAGCAGGACCTGCGCCGAGTCGCCTTCGGCGTAATTCGACGCGGCACGCGCGGCGTGCAACTCGGCCGGCGCGACCTCGCGCTCAAGTCGTTGCAACGTCCACGACCCGCCCCGCTCCACCTTCGACGGAACGCCGGGCAGCGGTGTGATCGAGCCGACCGACTTTCCCTGACCGCTGAAGTCGAACGACGTCACGTAGCGCTCGACTCCGTCGTGGTACGCCGCGAGCGTGACGGTGTGCGTGAGCTTGATCGTGCCGTTCACGCCGACCAGCCCGCCGCACGCGGCCGCGGGAGCGACCATCAGCGCGACCGCGGCGGCGACCACCGTTCCCGCGACGAACGCGCGCGCGCCCAACCTCGAATGCGACATGCGACCTCCCCAAAGCGTCGCCGGATACGGCGTTCGTATCGCGGCTTCAACCCTTCTGACGCAAGAAACGCCGAATGCGTTCCCGGGGGTCGTTCAGCGGGCTCGGAGGAACCAGCCTCGCGGGTCCCAACGGCGCAGGGCGCCAACCTCGTCGGCGTCGGGAGCGGGGAGCTCCCCTAGGTGGTCGGCCACCTCCAGGTCCCAACCGCAAGCGGCCCGTGCCCGTTCGATCCGTTCCGGCAGCGGTTCGGGTCCGGCCGGTACTGCGGTGAGCACCAGGTGATCACCGTCGGTCTTCTCGAGCAGACCGAGATCGGTGACGAGCGCGCGGACCACACCTCCGGGCGAGGTGACGTACCCGCACTCGAGCGGGGTACGCGTCGGGTTGAGCGTGGCGACCACGACACACTCGGCCGCGACACTCGCGACGTCGTTGCCGCCGCCCGATCCGACGAGGAACGGACCGTCGGGCACAAGGGTCGAGTTGATGTTGCCGCGACGGTCGATCTGCGCACCGCCGAGGCAGCCGATCGTCGTCGTGCCGGCCCCGCCGACGAGCGCGCCGAGCACGGTGTCGGCGTCGGTGAGCATCGTCGCGCTCGGAAAGTTGCGATGGTTGAGCACGAACGGATCCGCGGGAACGGGCTCGTAGCCCCACAACCCGATCTCCGCCGTCAGCGTGACCTCCGAGCCGCGCGCCCGCGCGAGCGCGACTCCGAGCCACGCCGAGAGGTTGGCGACACCCGCCCCCGCGAGCACCGCATCGGCGCCGGTCGTGACGATCCGGTCGGCGAGATACCGCGCGCCGAACACCGCGGCGCGTTCCCAACCGTTGGTCGGTGCTTCGAGATCGGGCGGGAACGCGGTCTCGTCGGTCTGCCACGAGTCGGGATCCGCGCGACTGCGCAGCATCGCCACCCGCTCATGACCGACGCGTTCGAGCCACGCCTCCTGGCTGTCGACCTCGAGCACCCAGTGGCGGATCCACGCGTCGTAGTCGTCGCTTCGCGTCGCGGCGCGGGCCTCGACCCAGAAGTCGTAGTCCTCGCCGTAGCCGTCGACCGGGAGTGCCCCCGCGTAGAGACCGCCCGGATGCGCGCCCAAGGGCGTCTCGACGACGGCCAGCACACGATGAGCGGGGATCCGCACGAGGTGCGACCACGGCCGGAGGTCGTCGATGATCTTCTCGACCGTGACGATCGCACCGCGGCGCGCGGCCAACGCGCCCCATACGCCTTCGAGCAACGGCGGGTGCAGCGCGACGTTGCCGGCACGGTCGGCGACCGGCGCGTGCAGCAACGCGACGTCGGGACGCAGGGGTGCGAGCAGGCCGACCTCACCGAAGGGAGAGTCGACCCGCGCGAAGCCGGCGTTGCCCTCCATCGACGAGCCCGCGATCGATCGCGTCGCGATCGCGGGCAGCCCGCGCGCGCCCGCCTCGAGCCGCTGCGCGAACGCCAGAAACGACCAGTGCTCCACGTCGACCGCTCCGCTGCGGTAGGCGTCTGCGAACCACGGGTTCGGCGTGAAGTTCGGGAACGTGTCTCCCGAATAGCCGGTGATCACCTTGCGCACGAGGCCGCCGCGGAAGAACAACGCGCCGAGGCTCGACAGGCTGAGCATCACCAACGTGAACTGCGGATCGCGCTCCCACCACTGGCGTACGACCTCGCGGGCCGCCGCCGTCCAGCGGTGGTGACCGACGACGATGTGGAGCGTGTCGCCCTGCCGTACGTGACGCGCGACCGCGTCCGACAGCGTCGCGCGCCGGTCGACCATCTAGCCGAGGACGAGGTCGGCGAGCCGGCGGCGGTGGAAGCCTCCGCCGCCGAGCATCACGTCGCTGGCCTTGGCCCGCTTGAAATGGAAGTGCTCGTCGCAGTCCCAGGTGAAGCCGACCCCGCCGTGGATCTGGATGCCTTCGCCGGAGACGAAGACCGCGGCCTCGCCGACGAAGCCCTTGCACATCGCGGCCGCGCGCTCGCGCGCGGGGTCGTCGACATCGGAAGTCCATGCCGCGTAGTGCGTACCGACGCGCGCGAGCTCCACCTGCTGGAGCATGTCGACGACTTTGTGCCGGATCGCCTGGAACGACGCGAGCGGACGGTCGAACTGCACGCGCACCTTCGCGTACTCGACCGCGAGCATGTGCGCCTGCTCGCACGAACCGACGAGCTCTGCCGCGAGCATCACCGCGGTGTCGTCGACGATGCGGCGCCAGATCGCGCGGTGGTCGCCTTCGGGCCCGATCCGTCTCACGGGCCGGTCGGCAAGCTCCAACCGCGCGATCTTGCGCGTCGGGTCGAGCCCTGGCACCAGCGCCGCGGCCGGCGCCTCGAGGAGAAACGAGCCAATGCCTTCTTCGGTCCGCGCAACGACGATGGCCCAATCGGCGGTGTGGCCGTCGATCACGGTGGGCTTGAGGCCGGTCAGCACCCAATCGGCACCCTTGCGACGCGAGCGGGTACGCACGCGGTCGACAACATCGCCATGACCGAGCTCTTCGAGCGCGACGGTGCCCCGCAGCACGCCGCTCGCGAGCTGGGTCAGCAGCTCGCGCTCACCGAGATGCTTCGCCGCGAGCGTCGCAAAGACCGCCGACGAGAAGTACGGGCCCGTGAACGGGAAGCGGCCCATCTCTTCCAACACCACGACCATGTCGACGAGACCGAGTCCGAGACCGCCCTCCGACTCGGGCACGAGCAGACCGGGCCAGCCGAGCGCGCTCAGCGCCGACCACACCTCGTCGGTGAAGCCGCGCTCGTCGTCGACCATCGCGCGCACGTACGCCATGCCCCGATCGGAAAGGAAGCTGCGCACCGACTCGCGGAGCGCGTCCTGATCGTCGGAGAACGTGAAGTCCATGCCCTGCGGACGCTAGTGCCGCGTCGTTTCCTGACGCTAGTGTCACGTTCGGTATGGACTTCGCATACACGGCGGCCGACGAAGCGTTCCGTGACGAGCTCGTCGGCTGGCTCGACGAAAACCTTCCGAAGTTCCTGAGCGGTTGGGGCGGCGACGACGATCCCGGCGGCGCGCAGTCCGCGGGCATCAAGCGCACGCAGGAACGTCGACGCGATTGGCAACGCCGACTCAATGAGGGCCGCTGGGCGTGCATCAACTGGCCGAAGGAGTGGGGCGGGCGCGAGGCGACGCCGGTGCAGAACGTCATCTACTCCGAAGTGATGGCGTCACGGCGCGCGCCCGGCATCTACAACGCGAACGGGCTCTGGCAGATCGGCCCGATGATCATCCGCTGGGGAACCGAAGACCAGAAGAACCAGTGGCTTCCGGGCATCCTCTCGGCCGACGAGCACTGGTGCCAGGGATTCTCCGAGCCGCAGGCCGGCTCCGACCTCGCGAACCTGCGCACGATGGCGATCCGCGACGGCGACGACTACGTCGTCAACGGGCAGAAGATCTGGATCTCGACGGCGCACCTCGCGCAGTGGGGCCTGTTCCTGCTGCGCACCGACCCGACATCGATCGAAGAGAAACGCAAGCACGACGGCATCACCGCGTTCATCATCGACATGAGCACGCCTGGCATCGAGTGCCGCACCATCCGCGACCTCACCGGCGACGCGATGTTCAACGAGGTGTTCTTCACCGACGCGCGCATCCCGGTCGCGCACCGGCTCGGTGAGGAAGGTCAGGGTTGGCAGGTCGCGATGGGAACGCTCGGTCACGAGCGCGTCGGCACATCGGGCCTCGCGATCACCATGGCCCAGGACCTGCGGGCAATGATCTCGACCGCGCGCGCCGTCAACCCGGCGGCGCTCGACGACCCCGAGATCCGCGACCGCATTGCGCGCGCGTACACGCAGATCGAGTTCACGAAGCTCCTCAACTACCGCGCGCTCACGAAGATCATCAAGGGCCAGAAGAACTGGCCCGAGGTGCCGCTCGCGAAGCTGCAGTGGAGCCACCTCGCGCAGTACCTCGCGGAGCTGGCGATCGACCTCCTCGGGCCGTCGGGCCTGCTCGCGCGCGGCGGTCCCGACGCGGTCGACGGCGGCACCTGGACCCGGCTCTACAGCTTCCAGCGCTACACGTCGATCGGTGCCGGCGCCACCGAGGTGCAGAAGAACATCATCGCCGACCGCGCGCTCCTCCCCAAGAAGTAACCCTCCCGAGCGTAACGATGGAGCAGACGCAGCAGCCGTTCCGAGTGCGCGACCGACGGGCGAACCGCATGCGTATGCGACCATGAACATCGGCATTGTCACACCCGTACTGACACTGCTGCCGCGTGCGCACGCGACGTGGGAGGAGACGGGCTCCCTCGCCGACGTCGTCGACATCACGCGTGAAGCCGAGCGGCTCGGCTACCACCACATCACGTGCAGCGAGCACATTGCGATCCCGACCGCGGTCGCCGAGACCCGCGGCGGCCGCTACTGGGATCCCCTCGCAACGTTCGGATATCTCGCCGCGTGCACCGACACCATCCGCCTCGCGACGCACGTGCTCGTCCTCGGTTACCACCATCCACTCGAGATCGCGAAGCGGTACGGCACGCTCGATCAGGTGTGCGACGGGCGACTCGTGCTCGGCGTGGGCGTCGGCTCGCTCGAGGAAGAGTTCGCGCTGCTCGACGCGCCGTTCGCTGATCGCGGAGTGCGTGCCGACGACGCGATGCGCGCGCTCCGCGCCGCGCTCTCCCGCCACGAACCCGAGTTTCACGGCACCTTCTACGACTTCTCCGGTTTCGTCGTCGAGCCGGCGGCGAAGCAGGACCGGGTGCCGCTCTGGGTCGGCGGGCGCACCGCGCGCTCCTTGCGGCGCGCGGTCGAGCTCGGCGACGGCTGGGCTCCGTTCGGCCTCGCCAGCGCGGAGATCGCGGCGATGGTGACGCGCGCGCGTGAGACCGAAGCCTGGGCGAGCCGGACCGCGCCCGTCGAGATCGTGCTGCAGAACGAGCGTCCGCTCGACCCGCTGACCGAGTCCGAGCGGGTCGCCGAACAAGTGGAACGGCTTTCCGCCGCCGGCGCGACCGCGCTCAACGTCCGCTTCGTCCACCACTCCCCCGCGCACTACCGCGAGCAGATGGGCGCGCTCATGGCTATCGTCCGGTCTTCATGAGCATCAACTACATCGACCTCGTGCAATCCGACTCCGATCGCGTGGTCGCCGCGCTCGCAGCAAATCGCGACGCGGTGATCCCGTGGAGCGACGCATGGACCGTGCAGGAGTGCGCCCGGCACGTCGGCGGCCTCCACCACGTGATCGGCCAGATCATCGAGGGTCGGCCCACCGCGAGCTTCGGCGTGTTCAAGACGCTCGTGCAGCCCGACGCGAGTGATCCCGCGCTGGGCGCGTGGATCGCCGAGGGCACCGCGGCAATGCTCGAGCAACTGCGAACCGTCCCCGCGGACGAAACGTGTTGGTCGTGGTGGCCCGACGACCAGACGGTCGGCTTCTGGGCGCGCCGCGTGGCACTGGAGACCGTCGTGCACCGCTGGGACGTCGAGCGCGGCGCGGGTGTCGCCATCGTTCCCACCGATCCTGCGGTCGCGGCCGACACGATCGACGAGTACCTCGACGTGTTCGTCGGCCTCCAGCGCGTGTTGAACACCGCCCCCGGTGCGGGTGAGACCGCGCACGTGCACTGCACCGACACCGACGGCGAGTGGTTCGTCGAGTTTCCGGCACCCGGTGAGCGCGTCGTGCGACGCGAGCACGCGAAGGGCGACGTCGCGTTCCGAGGTCCGGCCGAAGGATTGATGCTCTACCTCTGGGGCCGGCTGCCGGCGGAGGACGCCGGCGTCGACATCGTGGGCGACACCACGTTGGCCGACCGGTGGAGCGAGCTCGCCCCCGCGATCTAACGGTCGGCCGCTGATTGGTCGGCGCGACGACCCCTTGTAAGGTCGGCTGAATGCGCATCGCCGCCCTCGTCAAGCAGATCCCGCGCTTCGAAGAGATGGAGCTCGGAGCCGACGGACGCCTCGTGCGCGACGGCATCGATCTCGAGCTCAACGCGTACTGCCGGCGCGCGGTGAGCAAGGCGTGCGAGCTCGCAGCGGAACGTCCCGGCTCGACGGTCACCGTCATCACGCTCGGACCGCCGGCCGCGGAAGACGCGTTGCGCGAGTCGATCGCGTGGGGCCTGGAGCGCGACGTCGAGATCGAAGGCGTGCTCATCACCGACGGCGCGTTCGCCGGGAGCGACACGCTCGCGACCGCGTCGGCACTCGCCGCCGCGATCCGTCGCGAAGGCGAGTTCGACCTCGTCCTCGTCGGCCGGAACTCGCTCGACGCCGACACGGGGCAGGTCGGTCCCGAGCTGGCCGAGCTGCTCGACTTACCGTTCATGACAGGCGTGCGCCACCTCGCGCTCGAAGGCGACGCGTTGCGGGTGCGTTGCGAGCACGACGACGGCTGGCTCGAGGCCGAGCTGCGCCTCCCCACAGTCCTCTCCTGTGCGGAGCGGCTGTGCGAGCCCGCGAAGGTCGACCCCGAGGGCCGGGCGGCGGTGCCCGCGGATCGCATCCGCAGAATCGGCGCGGCCGATCTCGGTGCCGGCCCGTGGGGACAGGACGCGAGCCCCACCAGGGTCGGCGAGGTACGCGTGCTCGCAGCGACGCGCGAGCTCGCGCTCTGGCCCGACGCGCCACTCACCGAACAGGTGCGGCTCGCGGTCGCGGAGCTGCGCGCCCGTGGTGCGCTCGACCCCACCACCGACGCGGCGAGCGACCTCGAGCCGGTGCCTGCGGGCGGGCGCACCGACGGTCCCGTGATCGCGGTTGTCGTCGAACCGGGTCGCGCGCATCTCACGTCCGAGCTGCTCGCGACCGCCGCACTCCTGGCCGACGCGATCAATGGCCGGGTTGCCGCAATCCTGCTCGAAGCGCCCGGCTCGAGCAGCACGGGCTCGGCCGTCGTCACCGCAGAGCGGTTGACGTGGTTGGCGGACGACGGCGCCGACGAGATCGTCGTGCTGCGCGGGGCGCACGTCGAGGAAGACGTCGCTGCGGGTCTCTCGAGCTGGGTCCGCGAGGTCGCTCCGTGGGCGGTCATCGTCGGCAGCACCGCGTGGGGCCGCGAGGTCGCGTCGCGCACGGCCGCGCGCGTCGGCGCAGGCCTCACCGGCGACGCGATCGCGCTCGAAGTCGTCGACGGCCGGCTGCTCTCGTGGAAGCCGGCGTTCGGCGGGCAGCTCGTTGCCGCGATCACGGCGACATCACCCGTGCAGATGGCAACCGTGCGCGCGGGCATGCTCCCGCATCTTGCGCCGCGCGTCTCGACGGCGCTCATCTCGATCCGGGAGGTCGAGCCGCGCGGGCGCGTCCGGCTGCTCGCCCGGACCCGCGACGACGATCTCGACACGTTGGCCGAGGCGCGGGCCGTCGTCGGCATCGGCGTCGCCATCGATCCGGACGACTATCCGATGCTCGACCCCCTCCTCGCCGCGCTCGGCGCCGAGCTCGGCGCGACCCGCAAGGTCACCGACAACGGGTGGCTCCCCCGAGCCCGCCAGATCGGCATCACCGGTCGCAGCGTCGCGCCGCGGCTGTTCGTGAGCATCGGCGCCAGCGGCAAGTTCAACCACACGATCGGTGTGCGCGCGGCGCGCACGGTGCTCGCCATCAACTCGCGCGCCGACGCCTTGATCTTCGGCGCATCCGACGTCGGCATCGTCGGCGCCTACCGCGAGGTCGTGCCGCTCCTCGTCGCCGAGCTCGCGGCCGCTACGTCTTCGGCTCCCGGGCCGGCGGACGCCAGAACGTGACGAGGAGCGCGGCCGAACCACCCACCCCGACGACCAGCGTCGCGATGAGGCCCCTCCAGCCGTGCGGCGTGAAGTTGATCGCGTTGTCGAGCGACCACTGACCCGCGCCGAGACAGCCGATCGCGAGCGACGCGAACGCGAGGTTCGAGACGTACTCCCAACCCTCGCCGGGGCGGAAGATGAAGAACCCGTTGCGCATGTGGTTCGTGATCCAGGCGACGAGCATGACGCCCATGCACGCGCCGGCGGCGAGTGGCGTGAGGAGCCCGAGCACGAGCATCGAGCCGGCCCCGAGCTCGGTGACGCTCGCGAGCCACGCGTGGAGGATCCCCGGCTTCATCCCCAGGCTCCCGAACCACCGGGCCGTGCCCGCGATCTTGCCGCCACGGAAGAAGTGGTTGTAGCCGTGCGCGATCATCGTCACCCCGACCGCGATCCGGATGATCAGCAGCCCGAGATTGATCTGGTCGACCGACATCGCGGCAACCCCTTCCGTTTGCGTGCCCGCGAGTTCTAGCAGCGCCTGACCGGCCGTCGATGAGACTGCAACCGCAGCCGCAGCCGGCCGACCCAGGAAATCACGTGTCTTATAGTTGCCACTGCGTCCGGCGGTGGGGATCCAGCAGAAGACGGAGAGCAGCAGTCAATGAGCACCGACGACGTCCTGGCTCCCGACGAGGAGTACGACCCCTTCGAGGAGTTCAACCGGAGCGCCGGCATCGGCGTCGTCGAGAACCCGTACCCGATCTTCGCGATGGTGCGGGCGAACACGCCGATCCTCAAAGAGGATCTGAGCGACATGATCCCGGTCGAGGGCGGAATGGGCGACCTCGACCTCCCCGAGGTGTTCACCGCCTTCGGCTTCGACGCCGTGCAGACCGTGCTGCGCGACGGTGACACGTTCTCGTCGAGCGGCTACGCCGAGGTGATCGGCGCGGTGATGGGCCACACGATCCTCGAGATGGACGAACCCGAGCACCACACCTACCGCGCGCTCGTGCAGCAGGCGTTCAGCCGCAAGACGATGGACCAGTGGGAGACCGACCTCGTCCGCGATGTCGTCGACGAGCACATCGACCGGTTCATCGACGAAGGTCGCGCCGACCTCGTGCGCGAGCTCACGTTCCCGTTCCCCGTCGTGGTGATCGCGCGGCTCCTCGGTCTCCCGCGCGAAGACCTCACCCGGTTCCACCGGCTCGCGGTCGAGCTCATCAGCGTCGGCTTCGACATGGACCGCGGCCTGAACGCGTCGACCGCGCTGCACGAGTACTTCTCGGGGATCATCGCCGAGCGGCGCGTGCACCCGCAGAACGACGTCATCAGCACACTCCTCGGCGCCGAGCTCGAGGGGCAGCGCCTCACCGACGACGAGATCATCGCCTTCCTGCGCCTGTTGCTCCCCGCCGGCGCGGAGACCACCTACCGCTCGTCGAGCAACCTCCTCTTCGGTCTGCTCGCGAACACCGCGCAGCTCGACGCGCTGCGCGCCGACCGCGGGTTGATGGCGCAGGCGATCGAGGAAGGCCTCCGCTGGGAACCGCCGCTCCTGACGATCATGCGCACCGCCACGTGCGACACCGTGGTCGAGGGAGTGGATGTCGCGGCGGGCGCGACGATCGTCGTCAACATGGGTTCGGCCAACCACGACGAGAAGTACTGGGAGAACCCCGAGGACTTCGACATCTTCCGCGCGCCGCGCCAACACCTCGCCTTCGCGTTCGGACCGCACATGTGCCTCGGGCTGCACCTCGCCCGCATGGAGACGCGCGTGGTGGTCGGGCGCCTCCTCGACCGGCTCCCCAACCTGCGCCTCGACCCCGACGCCGAGCGGCCGTACATCACCGGCATGACGTTCCGCGCTCCCAATGCCCTCCCGGTCGTCTTCTGAGCGGTTGCTCTCTGCGGCGCGGTCGCGTGATCTAGGCTGACATCGGCGTCAGGTTGTTGCGGAACGACCGGCCGGAGGGAGCCGTCATGCGCGCGGAAGATCTCGTTCTCGTCAGCGTCGATGACCATGTCGTCGAGCCACCCGACGTCTTCGAGCGCCACTTGCCCGCCAAGTTCAAGGACGCGGCGCCCAAGCTCGTGCGCAAGGACTCGGGCATCGACGTCTGGCAGTTCCAGGGTCAGGAGATGCCCAACATCGGCTTGAACGCCGTGGCGGGCCGCCCGCCCGAGGAATACGCGATGGACCCGACCAGCTTCGAGCAGATGCGCTCGGGTTGCTACGACGTCCACGACCGCATCAAGGACATGAACGCCAACGGCGTGCTGGGCTCGATGTGCTTCCCCTCGTTCCCGCAGTTCACCGGGCAGTTGTTCTCGCGCACCGCGCAGAAGGACCCCGAGCTCGGGCTCGCACTCCTGCAGGCCTACAACGACTGGCACATCGAAGAGTGGTGCGGCGCGTACCCCGGCCGCTTCATCCCGCTCGCGTTGCCGGCGCTCTGGGACCCGGAGATCTCGGCCGCCGAGGCCCGCCGTTGCGCCGCCAAGGGCTGCAACGCGATGACCTTCTCGGAGAACGTGACGAAGCTCGGGTACCCGAGCATCCACAGCGACCACTGGGACCCGCTGTGGGCGGCCGCCGAGGAGCTCGGCATCGTGATGTGCATGCACATCGGATCGTCGTCGCAGATGGTGATCACCGCCGACGACGCGCCGATGGACGTGTTGATCACGCTGTCGCCGATCAACATCGTGCAGGCCGCGGCCGACCTCGTGTGGTCGCGCACGCTGAAGAAGTACCGCAACCTCACGTTCGCGCTCTCCGAGGGCGGAATCGGTTGGATTCCCTACTTCCGCGAGCGCATCGACTACACGTACGAGCGCCACCGCTTCTGGACGGGCCAGGACATGGAAGACCGGATCCCGAGCCAGGTGCTCGACCAGCAGGTCGTGGTCTGCTTCATCGACGACCCCGTCGGCGTCGAGATGCGCCACAAGATGAACATCGACATGATCACGTGGGAGTGCGACTACCCGCACTCCGACTCCACGTGGCCGAACTCGCCGGAGTTCGTCACGAAGCAGATGGACGGCGTGCCGGACGACGAAGTCGACAAGATGACCCACGCGAACGCGATGCGGTTGTTCAACTACGACCCGTTCACGACGCTCGGCGGGCGCGAGAACTGCAACGTGGCCGCGCTGCGCAGCCAGGCCGAGGGCTGGGACGTCTCCATCAAGGCGCAGGGCATCAAGGCCAGCGGAACCGGCGCCATGGACCTGTTGCGAATGGCGACGAAGAAGCCCGACTAGGCACACGCCTCGGAACCACACGCCCCGGAACCACACGGCCCGGGACCAGACCGCATTCATCCCGCACGCGCCTGGTGGCGCAGACGCGGCACGAGCCCGCGGTCGCCGAGCGCCTTCAGCGCGCGCTGCTCGGCCACGTCGACGACGATCGCGTCACCGGGTTGGCGCTTGACGATGAAGCTGACGACACAGTCGTCGCAGGCCGCGCTCGCGCGCATGACGCATTCGTCGCAATCGATCCGCAGGTTCTCCATGCCGGGCATCCTCGCCCGGAGGTGTGACAGTTTCCGCGGGCCTGACAGGGACGCGGTAGCGAGCGCCCCCACATACCAGCGCTCGATACCGCGTCGAGGACCGCGTCCCCCGACTCACCTGACCCACCGGGTCCCATCCTCTCCAACTCGCGGCGGGCTCAACCTCGATTTGGAATTTCGTCGGATTCGTCGAGCCGCGCGGCGGGCTCGGGCGGCGGTCAGGCGGCGGGTCGACCGGGGGCCGAGCGCAGCACGGAGACGAGCGTCGCGGAGGAGATCACGACGGCACCGAACGTCTCGGCGTGCTCCCGCACCCACCGGTCGGACGACGCCACGACGACGGGAACAGGCAGCGGCGTCCTCGAGACCACGTCGACGACGACCTCGTCGGCCTCGACGCCGGGTTCCGAGAACAGGACCCGCACACCCTTGCGGCGCACGTTGGTCACGCCCGTCGTGCCGTCGCCGTCGAACGCGACGATCACGTCGGTTCCGCTCGTGAGGTGGAAGCCGTGCAGCGCGCTCAGGAGCGACTCGCGTTCGACCTCGAGCGACGCGTTCGGCCAACCCGTCTTACTGACGTTGTAGCCGTCGACGACGAGCAGCACCGACGGTGCGCGCAGCATCGCGCCGGCGCCTTTCGCGCTGTCGGCGACGAGGCCTCCCGGCAGCTTCGGTCGCACGCGCCGACCCGACGCGCGCGGCCCTGCGTTCGCGTCAACGGATTCTGCACGACCGGCACGCGCATCGCGCGCGTTCGTGAGGCTCTCGAGCGACTCCGCCAAGCCGCGCGCGGTTCGCGCGGCCGCCGCAATCACCGCGGCGTCGGGTGAATTCGGTGCATCAGCGGCGGCTCTCTCGGTTGCGGCGCGCCGCGCGCGCTGCAGCGCTTCGTCGGCGGCAACCGCGCGTTGGGTCGCTTGCTCGCGCGCCGTCTCCGCGCGTTCCGCTCGCGCGCGCTCGAGCACGAGCGCGGCTTCGAGCTCGGCGACGCGAAGCTCCGCGCGCGCGACCTCCGTGGTGCCGCGTTCCTCACGCTCACGACGGGTGCGGCGCTCCGACCGCAGCTGCTCCGCAAGCCGGTCGCGCTCCTGCTCGAGCTCGGCGCGCGCCGTCTCGGCCCGGCGGCGCGCCTCCTCGAGCTCGACGGCCCGGGCCGTGAGCGCGGCCGCTTCCGTCTCCTCGTCGCGTGCCCGGCGCTGCGCGGCGTCGAGCGCGACGATCGCTCCGAGCCCGAAATCGGCGGCCTCGGGTTCGGCGGCGACGAGCACGCTGGCGAGGAGGGGCAGGTCGAGGCGGAGCGCCCACGCGTTCGCGACCGCGAGCGCGTCGGCGGAACGCCAGTCGGCGAGGATGGCGCTGACCTCGGGACGCGCACAGAAGTCGGTGAACGCCTGCTCGCGAAAGTTCTCTTCTTCGACGAGCGCGCGCCGGAGTTGCAGCCGCGCCGGCCCCCGGTTCAAGCCCTTCCGGTCGAAGCCGAGCAACGATCGCAAGGCTCCGGGCACGTCGACGGCAGGAAGCGTGCGCAACGTCGTCGCGGCCGACTCGAGGAGCGGGCCGAGCAGATGGTCGGGCAGTGCGGCGAGGTCGGTCATGTGGTGCACGTTGTGAAGATGTTGTTCGGCTCCATCGGCGGAGAACCCCGGACCGTAGAATGGCACGGCCCCACCCAGACCAGCCACGCGCGGGAGGCATCGCACGATGGAGGCACGCTACGAGGAGCTGTCGCTCGATACGCAGGGCGACGGTGAGGTCCTCGACGTCACCGCGCATGCGCAGAAGGCGCTCGCCAACGCCGGATTCAGCGACGGTCTCTGCACCGTGTTCGTCGCCCACTCGACGTGCGGGATGACGATGATCGAATGCGAGCCGGGCTGCAACGCAGACCTGAACCGCGTTCTCGAAGAGATCGCTCCGCAAGACGCGGCGTGGAAGCACAACGAGCTCAACGCCGACTCCAACGGCCACTCGCATGCACGCGCCGCGCTGATCGGCCCGTCGGTCACGATCCCGTTCGCCAACGGTGAGCTGATGCTCGGCACCTGGCAGAAGATCGTCTGCGTCGACTTCGACGACCGCCCGCGCTCGCGCCGCGTGGTCATCCAACTGCTCGGCTAGCCGCCGAACCGTTCGACCGGAGCGTCAGGTCCCCGACGACCCCTGCGGCGCGTCGGCCACGGCCGGGATCTCCTCGATCTTGTCGCCCGTCGCGCCGCACCAGCGGCACGCGACCCTCTCGATCGTCTCGGCCAGCCGTTCCTCGTCTTCGATCGTGAGCTCGCCGGCCACGCTGAAGTGGTGGAACTCGCGGGTGCGCCGCGAAACGACCACGTCGAAGCGGGTGAGGTTGCCGCAGGCGGAGCACCGGTAACGGTTCGTCACGGCCGGGATCGTAAACGGTCGGGCCGGATCGAACATACGTGCGGCCGGAACGTATGTTCGTCTATGGTGGCCGGCCATGGTCACCGTCGTCACGGACCCCCTCCCCGGGTTCGCCAGCGCACCCTCGCTTCTCGGTCGGGAGCGGCAGGCCTCCCTCGACGACCTCGGCCAGCCCCTCTCCGAGGTCACGTTCGTCGTGATCGACCTCGAGACGACCGGCGCGTCGCCCCGCGACTGTGCGATCACCGAGGTGGGCGCGGTGAAGCTGCGCGGCGGCGAATGCCTCGGCCGGCTCGAGACGCTCGTGAATCCCGGCTGCCCGATCCCGCCGTTCATCACGGTGCTCACCGGCATCACCGAAACGATGCTCTTGCCCGCGCCGCGCATCGAAGAGGTCCTGCCCGCGCTGCTCGAGTTCATCGGCGACGCGGTGATCGTCGGTCACAACATCCGCTTCGACATCTCGTTCCTCGACGCCGCACTGGTCGCGACGAGCCGACCGCGTCTCGCGAACCGTCACGTCGACACGCTCGCGATCGCGCGCCGACTCGTGCGCGACGAAGTTCCCAACCTCCGCCTCTCCACGCTGGCGCGTCACTTCCGCGTACCCACCACGCCGGTCCACCGCGCGTTCGCCGACGCGCAGGCGACGGCCGAGGTGCTGCACGGCCTGCTCGAGCGGGCCGCATCGTTCGGCGTGCTCGGTCTCGACGATCTGCTCCTGCTGCCGAGCATGCGCGCGCACCCGTCGGCAGCGAAGCTGTCCCTCACATCGGGGCTGCCGCGCCGACCGGGCGTGTACCTCTTCCGCGACCGCGGCGGGCGCGTGCTCTACGTCGGAAAGGCAACGAACCTGCGGTCGCGGGTGCGCTCGTACTTCTCGACCGACGACCGCCGCAAGGTGCCGCAACTCCTCCGGGAAACGGTCTCGATCGACCATCTCGTCTGCCGCGGCCCGTTCGAAGCCGCGGTCCGCGAGATCCGGTTGATCCAGGCGTTCCAGCCGCGGTTCAACCGCCAGGCGAAGGTGTGGCGCAAGTACGCGTACCTGAAGCTCACGAACGAGCGCTTCCCGCGGCTCGCCGTCACCCGCAGCGCCAAGGCCGACGGCGCCACATACCTCGGCCCGCTCCCGTCGGCCGCCGTCGCGCACCTCGTGCGGGAGGCGATCGAGTCGGCGGTGCCGCTGCGCCGCTGTCCCCGACGGCTTCCGCGCCACTTCCAGCCCGACGACACCGCGCCGTGCGTGCCCGCGCAGCTCGGCGTGGCGACGTGCCCGTGCCGCGGACAGATCGACGATGCCGGTTACGCAGCGCTCGTCGAGCAGGTCCGCCTCGGTCTCGGTGCCCAACCCGCGTTGCTGCTCGAGCCGCTCGAGACGCGCATGCGCAAGCTGGCCGACGTGGAGCGCTTCGAAGAAGCCGCGGCCACACGCGAGCGGCTCGCCACGCTCAGCCGCGCGATCACGCGCAAGCGCCTCGTCGAGCAGCTACGCGCGGCGCGATCGCTCGTCGTCGACGGCGGCGAAGGTCGCCTCGAGCTCCGCTACGGACGGCTCCTGCTGGCCGACGGCCCGGGCAGCGACGCACCCGGCGCGCTGGGCGAGCTGGGCGAGCCCACGCTCGTCGCACCTCCCGATCCCGCGCTGCCGCCCGCGCGCAACGAGATCGACGAGCTCCTCGTCACCGCTCGCCACCTCGGCCGCGCGGCCGACTCGCTGCACCTCGAGCTCGCGGCCGGCACCTACGCGTCGGTGTTGCCGATCGTGCCGTCCTACGAGATGGCGCGGTCGCGCGTGCGGCCGCCGTTGGTCGCGCGCTGACCGCGAGCCTGACCCTGCCCGTTCGGCGAGTGCGGACGCGTCGGACCGGGACGCGCACCGCCGCCACCACCGGGCCCGCGGCGCGGCCGGCCGCGCCCCTTCGGACCCCTCCGCAGCATCTGCGCGCGCCGCCACTCGAGTCCGAACACGCCGAGCTGAACGATGAGTGCGGTCGCGAGCGCGCAGAACGGCAGGAGGCGCGCGATCGGAACGAAGCGGCCCCAGCCCGTGAGCACGAACGTGTTCTCGAGCTGCAACCGCGTGAGGATCTTCAGGCGGTTCGCGATGCCGAAGACGAGCAGCGTCCCGAGCGGGAGCGCGATGACCCAGAGCGCCAGCCGCAGGATCAACGGTGGCTTCAGTGAACCCGGGGGCGGCGGCACCCACGCGGGCCCCGCCGCCGGGGTCGGGGTCGGCGGGGCGGGTGGCTCGACCGGGCCACCCGCGCCACCCGGTGCGCTCAGGTCGACGGGTCGGGTGCTGTCGTCGGGCCGGCCGCCGTCGACGATCGGCGACCGGGTCGTCGGCATGCTCGCGGCCGCGCCGGCACCGACGAGCGGTGGAGCGGGTGCCGGAGCCAACGGGAGCCCGACCGGAGGCTTGGGTGACACCGTCGGCGCCGACAGGGGTGGCGCGACACCGGGAGCCGAGCCGGCCGGAACCCGGGGCATCGCCTGCGTTGGCTCTCCCGCGCCCGGCGGACGTGCAGCCGGCGCCGCGCCGCGCGCCCGCGGCTCGCGACGGAACTGCGCGGGAACCTTGAGCGCGCGGCCGCAGCCTCCGCATCGGAACGTGGTCACACCGGGCGCGAGATCGTCGAGCATCTCCTGATGCCCGCAATCAGGACACTGCAGCGCCGCCGGCACTCAGCCCTCCTCGGCGCGAGATGCCTCGGCCCCGACTCTGAGCCAGTCGTCGAGCACTCGGCGCGCCCCGCCACCGTCGATCGACTCGCGTGCCTGATCGAGACCCGCGGCGAACCCGTCGGCGAGGTCGGCGACCACGAGCGCCGCGGCCGCGTTCACGATCGCGACGTCGCGCACCGGGCCGGGCTTGCCGTCGAGCACCGCGCGCACGGCGTCGGCATTCGTGGCCGCGTCGGATCCACACAGGTCGCCGGTGGTGGCGCGGGCGATGCCGTAGTCGGAAGGATCGAGCGTGAAGCGGTGCACTTCGCCGTCGCGCAACTCGTGCACCGTCGAGGTCGCGGTCGTGGTGAGCTCGTCGAGCCCGTCGTCGCCGTAGAACACCCACGCGCGGGTCGCGCCGTTGGCCTGCAGCACGGCGACCACGCGCTCGGCCATCGCGGGATCGGCGACTCCGACCGCCTGCCGGCGTACGCGCGCCGGGTTCGCGAGCGGCCCGAGGAAGTTGAAGGTGGTGGGAACGCCGAGCTCGCGCCGCGCCGGGCCCATGAACCGCAGCGCGGGGTGGTACTTCTGCGCGAGGCAGAACCCGATGCCGACCTCGGCCACGCAGCGCTCGACGCCGGCCGGGCCGAGCTCGATCGGAACTCCCAGGGCTTCGAGCACGTCGGCCGAGCCGCACTGCGACGATGCCGCGCGGTTGCCGTGCTTCACGACGCGCGCGCCCGCACCCGCCGCGACGAGCGCGGCCATCGTCGAGACGTTGACGGTGCCCGCGCGGTCACCACCGGTGCCGCAGGTGTCGATGGCGCCGTCGGCGACCGTGATCGACGTGCCGAAACGGAAGTAGGTGCGCACCATCGCCGCGAGCTCGTCGACCGTCTCACCCTTGGTGCGCAGCGCGACCGCGAACCCCGCGGCCTCGATGTCGGAGGCGCGGCCTGCGAGAATCTCGCTGAACGCGGTCTCGAGCTCGTCGGGGTCGATGTCGACGCGCCGCACGAGCTTGGCCAGCACCGGCGTGATGATCTCGTTCACGAGCTCAATCCCACCACAAGTCGTGATCGAGCACGCCCTTCGCGATAAGACCCAGCTGAATTTGTGAGGTCCCTTCGACGATCGTCAACTGCTTCGCGTCGCGGTACCACATCTCGGTCGGATGATCTTCCATGTACCCGGCCGCGCCGAGCATCTGCAGCGCCTCGCCGGCGACCCGCACCGCCACTTCCGACGCGTAGTACTTCGCCATCGAGAGGTAGGGCACGAACTCCTTCGTGTACTGGCCGCGGTCGGCCATCCACGCCGACCGGTACGTGAGCAGCCGCGCCGCCTCGATCTGGGTCGCGAGCTCGGCGATCTTCCACTGCACGCCCTGCATGTCGGCGATCGTCTTCCCAAACGCCGCACGCTGCTTGACGTACTCGACCGCGTACATCAACGCGCCCTCGGCGAGACCGAGACCGCGGGCGGCGACGACCGGGCGCATCGAGTTGAGGCCGAGCATCGCGAGCCGGAACCCGCCGACCTCGCCCACGACGTTGGCCGCGGGCACGCGCACGCCGTCGAGCAGGAGCTCGCCCGTGTCGACGCCCTTCACGCCCATCTTGTGGTCGGTGCGGCCGACGGAGACCCCGGGCCACGAACGCTCGACGATGAAGCACGAGATCGAGTCGTGCGCACGCGAGTCGGCGGGGCCGGTCTTGGCGAACACGCAGTACCAGTCGGCCTGCACGACGCCCGACATCCAGCACTTCGTGCCCGTGAGCACCCAGTCGCCACCGTCGGCGACCGCTTTCGTGCGCATGCCGACGACGTCGCTGCCCGCCTGCGGCTCCGACAGTCCGAAGCCGGCGCGCATCGCGCCGGTGGCGACGGCGCCGACGTACTGGTGCTTCTGCTCCTCGGTGCCGGCGATGAGGACGGGACCCGTCGGCAGCCGGGTGAGGAGCAGCATCAGCGCGGCGGAGTTGGAGTACTTCGCGACTTCCTCGATCGCGATCGTCAGACCGAGGATGCCGGCTCCCGAGCCTCCGTACTCCTCCGGGATGACCAGGCCGAGCAGGCCGGTGTCGCGGAACAGCTCGAAGAGATCCTGCGGGTACTCCTGCGTCTTGTCGATCTCACGGGCGCGCGGCGCGATGCGCTCCTGCGCGAGCTTGCGCACCGTCGCCTGCAGCTCCGACATCTCTGCAGGAAGGTCGAAATCCACCCACCGAGACTACCGGGCGCCCTCGGCTTCCCGGCGTTACGAAGCTTTGCGGCGGTGCCGGAGCATGCGGCGACGCTCGCGCTCGGTCATACCGCCCCACACGCCCATCTTCTCGCGACGCGACAACGCGTGGTCGAGACAGACCTCGCGAACGGGGCAGCCCTCACAGATCGACTTCGCCTCGAGGGCGTCGTCCTCCTCGGGCGGATAGAAGATCTCCGGGTCGACGCCTTTGCAGCGGGCCCATTCTTGCCAACTCATTGTTACCAAGCCGGGCCTCCCTGACAGCCGAGCCGACTCCCCCCTGATCGGCCTATCTCCCCCGGGACCTGAGTGGTGAAACTCCAGGGGGAGCGACGAGCCCGGGCGGGGGGGCGGTCCCGACCTCGTCCTGGGCGTCAACACCACGATGGCCCGACGTCTTCCTGAGGTCGGGATTTCTCGCTTCGACCCCTAGGATCGGCGGCGTGACCGATCGCTCCCGACCGGGCCGCCCGGCCCGACCCGGTCTCGCGCTCGTCGCCTCCGTGCTGATCACGGTCCCCGGGATCCTCATCCGCATCATGGGGATACACCCGATTCACTGGGTCGCCGCGGCGTGCTTCGGCCTCGCGATCGTCGGCGCGGCGTTCCTGCTCGGGTGGGGAGCCGAGGTCGTCCAGCTCGACATCTCGGCGGGCCTGGCGCTCGCCGTCCTCGCGCTGATCGCGGTGCTCCCCGAGTACGCCGTCGATTTCGTGTTCACCTCGAAGGCCGGGACGAACCCGAAGGAGTTCGCGCCTCTCGCCCTCGCCAACATGACCGGGGCCAATCAGCTCCTCATCGGAGTCGGCTGGTCACTGGTGGTGTTGCTGGCCGCGTACCGCGTCAGAACGGTCCGGTCGACGGTGACCGCCCCGGTGACCGAGCGGCCGGCCGTCACGGTCTCCGATGTCTCCGATGGCTCCGATGGCTCCGCTGTCTCCGATGGCTCCGATGTCCGGTTGGGCCGGACGCACTCGGTCGAGGTCGCGTTCCTGTTCGCGGCGACCGTCTACGGGCTGACGCTGCCCCTGCGGCACACGATCTCGTTGTTCGACGCCGCGGTGCTCGTGTCGATCTTCATCGTCTATCTCGTGCGCATCGCACGCGCGCCGGCCGAGACGCCGTCGCTCGTCGGCACCGCGCTCCTCATTGGCGGCCTGTCGCCCCGCGGGCGACGCGCCGTCGTCGGAGCCCTCTTCGTCGGCGCCGCGACGATCATCCTGCTGTGCGCCGAGCCATTCGCCGAGTCGTTGGTCTCCACCGGCGAAGAGTTCGGTGTCAGCACGTTCCTGCTCGTGAAGTGGCTGGCGCCGCTGGCGTCGGAGGCACCCGAGCTGCTCATCGCGGGCACGTTCGCGTGGCGGCTCAACACCGACGCCGGCCTCGGCGCGCTCGTGTCGTCGAAGGTGAACCAGTGGACGCTGCTCGTCGGCACGCTGCCGATCGTGTTCGCGATCTCGTCGGGAACGCACCACGGACTGCCGCTCGATCCGCTGCAACGGCAGGAGCTGTTCGTCACCGCCGCGCAGTCGGCATTCGCGGTCGCGATCCTCGCGAGCCGGAGCATCAGCGTGCGCGAGGCACGCATCCTGCTCGGGTTGTTCATCGCGCAGTTCGTCGCCAGTGGCGCGCTCCCCGGCCCGATGCGGGGCCCGGCGCTGATCATCGCCGGCATCGTCTATCTCCTGCTCGCGGCCGCGCAGATCGTGCGTGAGCGCCGCCAGATGGCGACGCTGCTGCACGACGGCTTCGTGGTTCCCTACTCAGAGCTCGTCGAGGGCGACGCGCCGTGAGCGAGGCCGGCGACGCGGGCCCGAGCCCGCGGCCCAACGCACGGCTCGTGATCGACGTCACCGCGTTGCGACGCGGCATCGTCGGCGGCCTCGTGGTGATCGTGCCCATCTCGGTGATCGTCGCGCTCGTGAGTCACGGCAAGCGGACGGGCAATGGCGGCTGGGTGCTCGTCGCCTTCGTCGCGATCCTCTACGCGTACGCGACCGCGGGCTACGGCGCGGCGCGCACCCGTCCCGAAGCACCGCTGTCGCACGGGATGCTCGCGGGCCTCGGTGCGTTCCTGATCTGGTTGCTCGTGCGCCTCGCCGTTCCGCTCGTGCGCGGTGAGCACCTCGGCTTCGGGGTGGTCGCGGTCGTCACCAACGCGTTGTTCGCCGTCGCCCTCGGCGCGGCCGGCGGGCTCCTCGCCGCCCGCCGCGGCCCCACCGCCGTCGAGCGCGACTGAAGCCCACCATTGCCCAGGCGATGACCCGGCAGTAGCTTGCCGCTCGACATCTTGTTCCCAGCCCTGGGTGGAGGCCGTGATGAACAGTGTTCGAGCGAGACTTCTTGGTGTGTGCATGATCGGTGCACTGATGTTCGGCGGACTGGCGACTCAGCCGGCCGGCGCCGCGGTGGCGAGGCCGAGGGGGACGATCACCTTCGCCGGCGTGTACACCGTGCACGTCAACTGGATGATCTTCGGCAAGGCCAAGTTCTCGATGGAACTCGACAGTGATCACACCGGCGTCGTCGAGGGCGCCAGCAAGGTCAAGTGGAAGAGCCAGGGCAACCAGGTGACGATCACCCTGAAGGCCAGTGGCCGCACCGCGACCTACCTCGGCACCAAGACGTCGAAGGGCATCAACACCAAGGCCTCGCAGGGCACGATGTCGAACACCACCGGCGACAGCGGCGTGTGGTGGGCCGTCCTTTCCTCACCGACGTAGCCGCCTGAGCCCCGCGCTGGCGCGTGCGAGACTGACCCTGGTGGTGAGTCGGCCGGGCGGCCGCGTGCCGGCCCGTTCGCGGTGACCGGTCCGAGGAACGTCCGGACTCCACAGGGCAGGGTGCTGGGTAACACCCAGTCGGGGTGACCCGCAGGAAAGTGCCACAGAGAACAGACCGCCGATGGCCCGCGAGGGCACAGGTAAGGGTGAAACGGTGCGGTAAGAGCGCACCAGCGCCCGGGGTGACCCGGGCGGCTCGGTAAACCCCATCCGGAGCAAGGTCAGACAGGGAGAGGGCTGCCCGCCCGTTGCCTCCCGGGTAGACCGCTAGAACCGTCGGGTAACCGCCGGTCGAGAAGGATGGCCGCCAACGACGCGCAAGCGTCCGAACAGAATCCGGCGTACAGGCCGACTCACCACCACCATGCAGTCCGGTTGTACGTCAACCGGCTCGTCACGCGACGAGCTCGACGACGCGCCGATGTGCGCGCTGTTCGTCCAAGCTCGCCTGCACTTCTTCGATCGTTCGACCAAGCGGTACGTGAGCGAGGAGCTCGGCGAGCGCATTCATGTCGACGTCATCGGGTGCCAGCCGTCGAAGCACCGCGCTGAACGCCTCGCGTGATTGACCACCGGCGATCTCGTGCACGGAAACGGACACTCGACTGCCGTCGGGCACGTCTGCGAGGGCGCCGTCGCCGAAGCAGACCAAGCGCTGCCCATCGACCGCGTAGCGCACGGGGTGTGGCCGCCCTCCGGGCAGTGTCAGCCAGGCCGTGTGAAAGCTCTTCACTGCAACGGGCATCGACATTGGCCAGTCCCTTCCGACTCGAGACGAGCCGGGGTCCAGGGCCGAATCTGCCCCCGAACCGTACACGCCCGCGCGTCTCCGAGGCGCCCCTCCGCAATCCCTTGACACGGCGGCGGGCACGCCGTAGCCAGTAGCGCGATCGCGAGAGCCGCGGGCGCAGGAAGGTGGGGCACGTGATGCCGATTCGACGGACGGTCACATTCGCTGCGGTGATGGTCGTCGGGCTCCTGGGCGTGGTTGCCCAGGTCGGCTCGGCGGGCGCCCGCGAACACGCATCGGCGTCGTGCGGCTCCGCTCCGGCGCGCGTTGGCGCGATCGGCGGCATTCAATGGGCCCGGCCGACCGGCGCGCGCGCAAACCGCTGTGGCGCGTCCGGCGCGAGCTCCGCCACACCGCCGAGCCCCGGAATCAAGGGCACGCCACCACTGACGTTCCACAACGGCCCCGTGACGGGAACCACGACGGCCGGCGAGCTCACGGTGACGCCGGTCTACTGGGTTCCGGCCGGCTTCAGCGTGCCGGTCGCCTACCAGACGCTCGTGAACCGGTACATCGCCGACATCGCGACCGACAGCGGCAAGCGCAGCAACGTCTTCTCGTCGCTCACGGAATTCACGAAGTCGGGCGGCACGCACCTCAGCTACAAGGTGCACGCGGGAACCCCCATCACCGACGCGACGGCGTACCCCGTGAACGGATGCACGCCCGACACCGGGCCGATCTACAACGACAACAGCGGCTACACGAAGTGCATCACGAATGCTCAGTTGCTGACGGAAGCCGGCAACTTCACGACCGCGCACGCACTTCCGAATACCGACCTCACTCACGAATACGTGTACTTCCTGCCGAAGCACGTCGAGACGTGCTTCACCTCCACGAACGGCCTCAGCGGTGGCAGCTGCAGCATCAACGTCAACGGAGGCTTCTGCGGCTACCACGCGTTCACGGCGCCGCCGCTCGTCGCCAACATGAACTTCGCTGTGTTCGATTCTCCACTCGGCTGGACGTGCAGCTCGGACGGAGGTTCGAACACCGGCGGCAACCAGTCGCCCAACGCCAACGTCGAGGCTGATACCGAGATCAGTGTGACGAGCCACGAGATCAACGAGACCATCACCGATCCGCGGGGCAACGCCTGGTTCGACAGCGCGGGCTTCGAAAACGGCGACGAGTGCGCCTACATCTTCGGTGATTCGACGTCGTTCATCGGTGCCGCGGGCGCCAAGCACAACCAGGTCGTCAACGGGCACTTCTACTTCATTCAAGAGGAGCCCAGCCTGCTCGCGCTCTCGGTCGATCCCCAGTGGGCGTGTGCGCAACGCAACCAGGCGCTGGTCGCCTCGACCACGCCGGCCAACAATGCGACGAACGCCTTTCCGAACAAGGCAGTCGCCGCCTCGTTCGACGTCGGCATGAACCACGCGGTGACGCAAGGTGCCTTCACCCTCAAGCGCACCAGCACCGGCACCGCGGTCGCGGGCACGTTCTCGTGGTTCGGCAACGCACTGATCTTCAAGCCGAGTGCCGACCTCGTAGCCGGGGCTCAGTACACGGGAACTGTCAGCCTCGCGGCGCGAAGCGCGCTCGGTGATCCGTTGCCCGCGGCGAAGACGTGGAACTTCACGGTCACCAACCGCCCGGTCGTCGAAACGGTGACTCCGGCCAACAGCGCGACCGGCATCGCCCGGGCGACCAACGTGACGGCGAGGTTCAGCAAGGCGATGAACCAGGCCGCGACACAAGCAGCCTTCACACTGAAGCGCACCAGCACGGGCGTCGCGGTCGCCGGGACGTTCTCGTGGAGCGGCAACACGATGACCTTCAACCCGACCCCGACGCTCCTCGCGAGCACGCAGTACACAGCCACCATCAGCGCCGCCGCCAAGGACGTTGCGAACAACGCCCTGCTGAATCCGACGACCTGGAGCTTCACGACCGGGACAACCTGAGCCGGATCCCGTCGCCCGTGCTTTCATTTCCCTCTCACGACGTCGGAAATCTGCTCGGAGCTCGAGTCGCGCCTGGCGCAGTTCTTGCGCCTCCCCGAGGGTGGGCTCACGTCGGCCGATCGGGCACGAGCGCCCTGAGCGACGCCGTGCTCGCGAGCGCGGGCCGCGCGTCAGCGAGCAGACCGCTCGCGCGATCATTCCGGCTTTCACCTTCCCGGCCACGGCGTCGGCGGTGCAGTGCTGCGGTTTCGTCCCCTATCTCGTCGACGTCGACGCCGACACCTGGCTGCTCGATCCCGAACGCGTCCTGGCCCACGACGCGCTCGGCCGGGTCGGGCTGGTCGTCCCGGTGGCGGCGTTCGGGCGACCGCCTCGGCAGGCAGCGTGGCGAGCGTTTCGCGACGCGACGCAGATTCCGGTTGTCATCGACGGCGCCGCGAGCTTCGATCGCTTCGTCGAGGAGCCGCAGCCGGAGCTCGGCGAGATCCCGGTGGCCATGAGCTTTCACGCGACGAAGTGCTTCTCCTCCGGCGAGGGCGGCGCGGTCGCCTGCACCGATACCGAAACCATCGCGCTGACCGCGCTGGCGTTGAACCTCGGGGTTCCGGGGCACCCGCGAGAGCTGCTCGCCCGGTATCAACGGAAAACTCAGCGAGTCCCAGGCCGCGGTCGGGCTCGCCGAGCTCGACGCGTGGTCAGAGAAGCACGACGCGCATCGAGCCGTCGCCGCCCGCTACCGCAGCCTGCTTTCGGAGCACGGGCTCGCGAGCCGTCTCATTGCGACCCCCGACATCGGTGCCACCTACGTGTTGTTCGCGTGCACCGACGAAGCCGATCTGTCGGAAGCGTCCATCGCGTACGTCGTCGACGCCCTGATACGCAATATCGCGGAAGCCTCGGCGTGAAGATCGCCGCCATTGTGCGACCGACGGCACCCTCGAACGCCTCGATGCGCATCGCGGCGAAACCGACTTTACATCGACATCGCCGCTGGAATCTTCTCGTTCCAAGGCACGGTCTACAAGTTCGACGCAACCGCGCCGGCAGCGCACTGCTCCGGCACACCCAAGGTGTGCACACCGCTCTCGAGCGTGACCGCCGCCGCCGACGGGCTCGATTCGGCGCCCGTCGTCGCCAACAAGTTCCTCTACTTCGCCGGCGACAATCTCTACGCGTACGGCCCGTAACCCCGCCTCCGGCGGCGGCGAGTGCCATTGTGACGCGGTGCACGATCCTTCGGTGCTTCGCGCGACACCGCGATGGTGGATGCGGTCGCCGGGCGGGCCGCTGCTCGCGATCGTCTCCGTCAAGGTCGCGCTGACGCTCGGTACCGACAACCGGTACGGCTACCACCGTGACGAGCTCTACTACGCGGTCAGCGCGCACCGCCTGGCGTTCGGCTACGTCGATTTCCCACCGCTGACGCCGGTGGTCGCGCGCCTCGCGCAAGCGCTGTTCGGAACGTCGCTCGTCGGCTTCCGCGCGCCCGCGCTGGCGGCCGGAGTCGGGGTGGTGCTGCTCACCGCGGCGATGGCGAAGCAGCTCGGGGGCACGCCACGCGCCCAGTGGCTCGCCGCGTTGACGGCAACCGCGTTCGCGTTCTTCCTGGGAGCCAACGGCCTGATGCAGACGGTGTCGTTCGACACCCTGGCGTGGGCGCTCGCCCTCTACGCGTTCGTTCGGATCGTGCGGGAGGGAGACCCGAAGTGGTGGCTCGCGCTCGGAGCCGCGATCGGTCTCGGGATGCTGACCAAGTTCACGATGCCGACGCTCGTCGCCGGTCTCGGAGTCGGCGTGCTGCTCACACCGGTCCGGCGGGCGCTGCGGACACCCTGGCCGTGGGCCGGCGCGCTGCTCGCCGTCGCGATCGCGTCGCCCAACCTCGTGTGGCAGGTTGCGCACGGCTGGCCGAGCGTCTCGTTCCTGCGCGGGCAGAACGCACGCGTCCGGCACGACAACCCGACGACGAAGTACATCACCGATCAGCTGTTCACCCTCGGTCCATTCGTGTTGATCGTGTGCGGCGCGGGTGCGGTCCGCCTGTGGCGGGGCGCACGTGAACGCGCGCTCGTGTGGACCGCGGTTACCGTCGAGGTCGCCTACCTCGTGTTCCGCGGGAAGGGGTACTACCCGCTCGACGTATTCCCGATCCTGATCGCCGCGGGCGCGGTGAGCGTCTCGACGTGGCGGCGCTGGCGCGTCGTCGCGATCGCGCTCGTCGTCTTCACGGTCGTCGGCCTGCCGATCTCGCTTCCGGTGCTGCCGGAGAACACGATGATCCGCGCCAACCTCGACAAGGTGCGCGACGACTACAGCGCGGAGCTCGGGTGGTCGACGGTCGTCGCATCGATCGCGCATGCGTACCGCAACGTGCCGGAACCAACCCGCGCGCGTTCACTCGTGCTCACGGCAAACGACAGCCAGGCTTCCGCCGTCAATCTCCTGGGCGCCCGCGCGGGGCTTCCGCAGGCATACAGCGGCCACAACACCTACTGGCTGTGGCTGCCGGCGCACGCGTCGATCGACTCGGTGGTCGCGGTCGGGTTCAGCAAGGCCGACCTCCAGCGTTGGTTCGGGCGGCTCACACTGGTCGGCGCGGTTCCCGACGACCGTCACATCGACGTCGACGAGCGCGACGTGCAGATCTACTGGTGCACACAACCACGACTCACCACGAAGCAGCTCTGGTCGGCCGTGAAGCACTTCAGCTAGTCGGCGCGGCCGCAACGGTAAGGATCTTCGTGTACCCCGCGGCGAAGCGGCCGTCGCGATCGCGTTGCTCCTGCTCGCGCTGCCACAGGGACGCGGTCTCCGCGTCGATCTGACCTTCGCGCACCGCACGCGCGGCCGACGGCGCGAGCGGCAGCACGCGTTCGTAGTCGGCGAGGCTCGTCTTGAACGAGCGCTCGGACACGATGTCGAGCACCTCGAACCCGACGGCCTGCAACAGAGGCGCCGCCGTTGCGCCGGCGTCGGGGCTCGCGACGGCGTAGAGCCAACCGATGGACGGGGCGACGAGATCCGACGCCATGCTCAACGTCGTCCAGTCGGGCTCGAACACGGTGACGATCCCTCCCGGCCGGAGGCAACGCGCCACCTCGGCGATCACGCGTGCCGGTTCGGCAACGTGTTGGAGGACGCGGTCGATCCGGCACCCGGCGATCGAAGCATCCCGGAGTGGCAACGCCTCACCGATCGCGCGCACCAGCGGCGCGGCAACACCGCGCGTGCGGCACACCGTGACCAGGGTCGCGCTGGGGTCGAGACCGATCGGAGCGAGGCCGGCCGCGTCGAGGAGCGCGAGGTCGTGACCCGCGCCGCAGCCGAGATCGAGGGTCGGCCCCTGATGGAAGCGCGCGTGCGTCGCGACGACGTAGTGCTTCATCCCGGCGAGCCCGCGGGCGGCCGAATCGAGGTAGTCGACGAGCCGCTCGGGCTCGGGGCTGCGATCGACCGCCGACCACGTCACCGCGACTACGGCTCTCGTCGTTTGTTCCGCAACTCCGACGGTGGGTCGTTGTCGTCGCGGAACGCGGCCTCGTAACGGCGCGCGTCGAGGAGACGAAGGATGGGGATGTTGCGCAACTCGAGCACGAGCAGCACGCCCACGGCGGTGACCGTCCCGACGACGAGCCGACCGGTCCCGACCACCACGCCGATGGCGGCGGTCGCGAAGATCGCCGACGCGGTCGTGATACCCCGGACGAACGAGTTCTCGGTGTGGAAGACGACTCCGGCGCCGATGAACCCGATGCCCGTGATGGCGCCGGCGAGCGCCTGGGGTGAAGACTTGTACAGTGCCGCAGTCAGGGCGGCGGTGGCCGCGCCGATGAGGGCGAAGGTCCGGTCGCCGGCCGGTGAACCCCGGACTTCGCGCTCGAAGCCCACGATGTACGCCAGCGCGAAGCCGAGGCCGATACGACCGAGCAAGGACCAATCTGCCGCCACGGCGCCTATGTCACCACGGTTCACGCCTGATGTGACGTATGGGGCGCCCAGCCGCCCGGTGCCCACCCGCCACCGGGTTTGCTACTCTGAGTGGTCGGGTGGTGACGAAGTGCGGGTTTGAGGGGCGGGCGTGGGATGAAGAACCTGTTGCGGATATTCGTTGTGGGGGCACTGTTGTGCTCGACGGCGCTGGCTGCCGGCATCGAGTCGGCCTCGGCCGGCGCCCCGGTCGGCTTCACGGCCTCGCTGGTGCAGGGCAACCTGCAATCGGGCCTCGGCGGGCTCCCCGTGGCGTTCGCCTACGCCCCCGACGGCCGCATCTTCATCGCCCGCAAGACCGGCGTCATCGACGTCTGGGACGGCGGGGTGCAGCACGTCTGGGTCGACATGCGCAACGAGGTGAACAGCATCGGGGCCCGGGGCATGCTCGGCCTCGCCCTCGACCCGGCGTTCGCCACGAACCACCGGGTGTTCCTCATGTTCACCCAGGAGCTCGATCCGGCCAATCCCGACAGCAGCGAGGCCGCCGGCGGCGAGATCATCAGCCTCAAGCAGCAGGCGGGGAACCCCGACCTGGCCGACCCGTCGACCCGGGTGACGCTCCTCGCCGGATACCCGTCGACCTCGACCGAGCACACGATCGGCGATCTGCACTTCGACGTTCAGGGACGGCTCCTCGCGTCGACCGGTGACGGCGCCAACCTCGGCGTGCTGCAGGGTCAGGCGCTGGTGTCGCAGAACCTCGACGACCTTCGCGGAAAGATCCTGCGCATCGACGCCAACACCGGCCTGGGCGTGCCCGACAACCCGTACTTCAATGCCGGCCAGCCCGCGTCGGTCCGCTCGAAGGTGTTCGCGTTCGGCTTCCGCAACCCGTACCGGTTCTCGATCGATCCCGACGACGGAACGGTGTACGCCGGCAACGTCGGATGGAACACCTGGGAGATGCTGAACGCGTTCCCCACGAGCACGCTCAACCCCGACAAGGACCGCAACGGCGGTTGGCCGTGCTACGAGGGCGGCAACGGCGTCGCGCTCCCGCAGCCGCTCTACCAGTTCGCGCCCGCGACCCAGGCCGCGTGCCAGGCGATCTACTCCCCCGCCGAAGGCGGAACCGGCGCCGGAGAATCGACGCCGTTGTACTCGTACCGGCACGACGATCCGGGCGGCGAGAACGGCTCCGCGATCACGGCCGGCCCGAAGTACGTGGGCACGTCGAACTATCCCGCGCAGTACGTCGGCCAGCTCTTCATCGGCGACTACGCGCGCGACCGCTTCCAGACCGTCAATCCGACGACCGGCGTCGCGACCGACTTCGGGCCCGCCGAAGACTGGGGCAATCCTGTCGACATCCAGGTCGCGCCCGACGGCAACGTCGCCTACCTCGCGATCAGCACGGGCGAGCTCCGCGAGATCGTGTACACCGGCTCGAACCATGTGCCGGTCGCGGCGGCATCCGCCGTGAAGACGTCGAGCGCGACCGCGCCGTTCAACGCGCAGTTCATCGGCTCGGGGTCGTCGGACGCCGATCCCGGTGACACGCTCACCTACGACTGGCACTTCCAGGACGGAACCCCCGACTCGCACCAGATCAGTCCCGCGCACACGTTCCAGAATGCCGGCTCGTACGACGTCACGCTCACCGTCTCCGACGGCCATCCCGGCGGCACCGTCGAGACCGACCTCTGGATCGACGTCGCCAACACGCCACCGACGGTCTCGCTGCTCAGCCCGGACCCGTCGTTCCGCTACGCCATCGGCGACACGATCAATGTCCATGTCGACGCGGAGGATACGCAGGACGGCCCGATCCCCGACGCCCAGATCTCGACCCAGGTGCGCCTGATCCACCTCGACCACTTCCATCCCATCACCGACTTCACCGGTCGCACCGCGTCGTTCGCAGCGCTCGACCACGGTTCGGACTTCACGTTCTACGAGATCATCACGACCGCAACCGACAACTTCGGGCGCACCACGACGTCGACGTTCGACATCCTGCCCAACAAGCAGCCGGTGACGATCACGAGCACGCCACCCGGCGTCACGGTCTCGGTCGACGGTGATCAGGCCACGACGCCGTACACGTTCATGTCGATCGTCAACGAGCATCACGAGATCGACGCTCCCGCCGACCTCACCGTCGGCAGCTCCCACTACGCGTTCAACGAATGGACACAGGGAGCCGTCTCTGACAACGGCGAGTTCTACGACTTCAACACGCCGGCAAACGGCACCGCGATCAACGCCGCCTACTCACCGACCGACAAGGGCATCTCGATCTCGAGCGCCTCGATCGCCGAAGGCTCGGCGAGCCCGCGCAAGGTCGCGCTCGACGTCACGCTCGCGACACCGCAGAGCTCGACCGTCACCGTCAACTACGCAACGGCCGACATCACCGGTCCGAACGCCGCGAGCGCGGCCACCGACTACACCGCGCGCTCGGGCACGGTCACGTTCGCGCCCGGTACCACGAGCAAGGAAGTCGACATCTCGGTCAAGGGCGACAAGGTGACCGAGCCCGACGAGCAGTTCAACGTGGTGTTGTCGAGCCCCTCGGGCGCTCCCATCGTCCAGGGCACGGGAACCGTGACGATCGTCAACGACGATCCGGGCGCCACGCTGCAACTCTCCGTCGGCAACGTCCAGCTGCTCGAAGGCGACGACGGCGCGCGCATCGCGCACGTCACGGTCGCGCTCTCGGCACCGAGCCCGGGTGGTGTGTCCGTCTCGTACACGACCGGCGACGGTTCGGCCGTCGCACCCGGTGACTACACCGCGGCCAGCGGCGTCCTGGCGTTCCCGTCGGGCGCGACCGCAGAGACGGTTGCGCTTCGCATCAACGGCGACGGCGAGTTCGAGCCAAGCGAGGCACTGACACTGCACCTGTCGAACCCGATCGGCGCCGTGATCACGCAGGCGACGGCGACGATCAAGATCGCGAACGACGACTCCGGCCCCGCGCTCTCGATCAGCAACGTCGCGACCGTGGAAGGCAACAGCGGCACGCGCACCGCGTACTTCACGATCGGGCTCTCGACACCGAGCGCGAGCACCGTGAACGTCGCGTGGGCCGTCTCGCACGTGACGACCAACGGCGGCGACATCAAGATCAAGACGGGCACCGCCACGATCGCTCCCGGCGACCTGTTCGCCAACGTTCAGGTCACGAACTACGGCGACACGGTCGTCGAGCCGAGCGAGACGTACCACGTCACCCTGTCGGACCCGGTCAACGCGACGATCGCGCAGGCGACGGCGACGGGCGTCATCCTCAATGATGATCCGAGCTCGGGTCTGAAGATCGCGGTCGGCGATACCGCGAGCTACGAGGGCAACACCGGAAGCCAACGCATCGAGCTGACCGTCAACCTCTCGGATCCCGCGGCCAACGACGTGACGATCAACTACGCGACGGCGCCGGGAACCGCGACCAAGACCGACTTCGTCTCGAAGCACGGGACGCTGACGATCAAGGCCGGCGCGACGACCGGCTTCCTGACGTTCGTGGTCCACGGTGACGCGGCGGTCGAGTCCAACGAGGCCTTCACCGTCACGATCTCCAACCCGACGGGCGGAGCCTCGATCGGGCGCGCAACCGGTACCGCAACGATCCTCAACGACGACTGAGTCGCCGTTCGGCGGGTCTTAGTCGTCGCCGCCGGCACGCTCGCGAGCCCGGCGCCGCTCGTCGGCATCGACCGGTGCAGCCGGCGGCGCGGCGCTCCGGGAGCGCTCCTCCGTCTTCACGGCTGCAGGTCGGCGACGCTTTTCGCGGGTGGGCTTCTCGACGGTCACCGGCACAGGATACGACAGAAAAGGGCCGATCCCGGCACGGGGGCAAAAGAAAGTAGGACCCGGCCGGCGCGCCGTGCCGGTCAGGGCTTGCGCTTCGGCGGAATTGGCTGGCGCACGAGCAGCAGGTGGTAGCGGTCGTTGGGCTCGTCCCACACCGCGGGGACCAGCTCCTTCTTGAGGTCCGGCGCCTTGCGGCGGTACTCGGCGCCGCAACGCGAGCACGACCACTCGAACGGGCCCTTCTTCTCTTCTCCGTCGACGAAGAGCTTCTGCTTCTCGTCCATGTCGAAGTTGGCGAGGTCCGTGAGGCAGCCGAAGCAGCCCACCACGACCGATGTTCCCATTCGAAGTCCCTTCGTTGTGCGGCGATCACGCCTCGAGCCGCGCTCGAAGGCTCCGGCACACAGGGCTCAGGTTAGGCCGCGAAGCTCCGATTCCCGGACCCGCAGGCCGTGGTTCGGGCCTCCGGAGAACCCGTGGTACGGTCTCGGGGTCCGTCAGCCTCCAGATGAGGAACGGGCTTCGTATCGGGTACGCGTGCTCTCTCGCGACTCCGCTCCTCCGCTTCACGCGTTTGGCTCGGTCGGTCTGCGTCTCGGGGTTCGTTCACCCCAGGCGACACAGACCCACCCGCTCGCCGTCACGGCGAGCCGATCCAAACCGGAGCACCTCACCCATGTCATCCCCCTTCGACGCGCTCGGCGTGCCCGCCGACGTCGTTTCCACCCTCAAGGCGCGCGGCATCGACGCGCCGTTCGCGATCCAGGAGCTCACGCTCGCCGACGGCTGCGCCGGCCGCGACGTCTCCGGGCGCGCACCGACCGGCTCGGGCAAGACCCTCGCCTTCGGGATCCCGATCGTCACCCGGATCGACCGCGCCGCCGCTCGCCGGCCGCATGCGCTCGTCCTCGTTCCCACCCGTGAGCTCGCGACCCAGGTCGCCGGCGAGCTCGAGTGGCTCGGCCGCGTGCGCAAGCTGCGCGTCGCCACCGTCTTCGGCGGCACCGGCTACGGCCTGCAGATCAAGGCGCTCCGCAGGGGCGTCGACGTGCTCGTCGCCTGCCCCGGCCGGCTCGGCGATCTCATCGAGCGCCGCGAGGTCGTGCTCGACGAAGTCCAGATCGTCGTCGTCGACGAGGCCGACCGCATGGCCGACATGGGCTTTCTGCCGGTCGTGAAGAAGATCCTCGACGACACGCCCGAGAACCGTCAGACGCTGTTGTTCTCCGCAACGCTCGATGGCGCGGTCGACGCGCTCGTCCGTCGCTACCAGCGCGACCCGCAGCGTCACATCCTCCCCGAGGATGACGAAGCACGGACCCTCGCGACGCACGCCTTCTGGCGCGTCGAGAAGGAAGACCGTGTGCGCGTGACGGCCGAAGTCATCAGGCACGCCGGGCCGACGATCGTCTTCTGCCGCACGAAGCGCGGCACCGACCAGCTCGCGAAGAAGCTCGAGCAGGCCGGCATCCGCAACGAAGCGATCCACGGCAACCGCTCGCAGGGTCAGCGTGAACGCGCGCTCGCAGCGTTCACGCACGGGCGCGTCGATGCGCTGATCGCCACCGACGTGGCCGCACGCGGGATCCACGTCGACGACGTCGCGTGCGTGGTGCACTACGACCCGCCGCACGACGCCAAGGACTATACGCACCGCTCGGGCCGCACCGCGCGCGCCGGCGCGCGCGGCACCGTCGTCTCCTTGATCGGCCGCGACCAGGCGAAGGACGCGCTCCAGATCCAACGCGCGCTCGAGTTGACCGGCGGGATCCACAAGCCGACCGATGCCGCGTTCACCGCGCTCACTCCCGACGCGGTCCGCGCCCGCACCTCGACCGGCGCGTCCACGATCGACACAGCCGCGTCGGAGCCGGTGCGTGCCGACGGCGAGTCGCCGCAGGGCACCATCAAGTGGTTCGACACGCGCAAGGGCTTCGGCTTCATCGACCGCGGGCACGGCAAGGACATCTTCGTGCACTTCTCGGCCTTCGAAGCCGGCGGCGTCACGAAGCCCCAGGAAGGCCAGCGGGTCGAGTTCGACATCACGCCCGGTCGTCGCGGCGAGCAGGCCAGCCGGGTGCGCGTTCTCGCTTCCTAGGCTTCTCTGAGCGTCTCGACCCGGGTCTACCATCGTTTCCGTGACGGTTCGCGGAGAACGAACGCGAGAACACCTGCTCGACGTGGCCGAGACGTTGTTCGGCGAGCGCGGCGTGGCGGGTGTCTCGCTGCGCGAGATCCGTCTGGCCTCGGGCGCGCGCAACACGGCCGCGGTCCAATTCCACTTCGGGAGTCGTGAGGGCCTGCTCAAGGCGCTCACCGAACGGCACATGCCCGGCATCGCGGCGTTGCAGCGCACGCTGTACGACGACGCGATCGAGTCGGGACGCGACGCCGACGCGCGCAGCCTCGTCGAGGTGCTGGTGCGGCCGGCCGCCGAGTACCTCACGCGCGGGCCGAGCGAACGGGCCTGGGTGAAGATCATGGCCGACCTCGGCCAGGCTCCCGAGCTCCGGTTGAACCAGATGGTGGCGAGCGCGCCGCCCGCGGCCCAGAAGGCGGGGGCCGTCCTCTACGAGCAACTCGTGGTCTCGATCCCACCGTCGCTCGCGCGCGAGCGCATCGTCGCCCTCGCACAGATCTCGGTGCACATGTGCGCCGACCGCGCCCGGCTGGAGGACAGCCCACAGGAGAGCCGGACGCACGTACCCGGCGACGTGTTCGTCGAGAACCTCGTCGACATGGTGACGGGCGCACTCTTCGCACCGCTCAGCGCGCCCGCGAAACGCTCCCTCGGAGACCAGACGAGCTGACCGGGATGACGACCGTGATGGACGACGAGGCGATCCGGCGCATCGTCCGCCGCGCGTCGCTTCCACCGCTGCTCGCCGCGCTCGCGCAGGCCACCGGCGACCTGACGCTGCTCCGCGACGACCTCCGACCCGATCCGAAGCGCGCGCGCGAATCGCAGGGCGGGATGACGACCGAGCAACGCGAGACGGCTCGCGACCTCGCGGCCGAGACGTTGCGCGTGCTGCGCGACGGCGGATCACAGCCGTCGGCTCCCGTCGCCGACACGGATTCGCTGCGGGAGATGATGGCGTTCGCGATCGGAGAACGCGTCTCCGACGACTATCTCCCGCTCCTCCTCGAAGAGCTCGCCCTGTCGGGCGAGGATCTGCGCGCACCCACCTGGCACAAAGACACCGTCGACCGCGATCGCGACTTTCACGTCGTCATCGTCGGCGCGGGCATGTCGGGAGTGCTCGCCGCGCACCGCCTGCAGCAGGCCGGCGTGCCCTACGTGATCATCGAGAAGAACGACGACGTCGGCGGCACCTGGTTCGAGAACCACTATCCCGGTTGCCGCGTCGACGTGCCCAACCACCTCTACAGCTACTCGTTCGCGCAGCGCGACGACTGGCCGCAGCAGTTCAGCCCGCAGGCCGCCCTGCGCGAGTACTTCCGAGCGTGCGCCGACGACCTGGGGCTCACCGCGAACATCCGGTTCGGTACCGAGGTGCTCAGCGCGGAGTTCCGTGAGGATTCCGGCGACTGGAAGCTCACGATTCGCACCCCCGACGGCGCGATCGAGTCGCTCGAGGCGAACGCCGTCGTCAGCGCGGTCGGACAGCTCAACCGGCCGAGCTTCCCCGCGATCGCCGGACGCGACGAGTTCGCAGGCCCGTCGTTCCACTCCGCCGAGTGGGACCACTCGGTCGATCTCGCCGGCAAACGGGTGGCGGTGATCGGCACCGGCGCCAGCGCGATCCAGCTCATCCCCGCGATCGCCGACGAAGTGGGCGAGCTGCTCGTGTTCCAGCGCACGCCGAACTGGCTCATGCCGACACCGCAGTACTACGCGCCGATGTCCGACGAGATGCAGTGGCTGTTCGCCAACGTGGAGCACTACGCGCAGTGGTACCGGTTCTGGCTGTTCTGGCGGCTCGCCGAAGGCTCGTTGCCGGCGGCGCGCGTCGACCCGGACTGGCCTCGCGACAACGGCTCGGTGAGCGCGCTCAACGACGAGCTGCGGGCGATGCTCACGCAGTATCTCGAGCTCCAGTTCGCCGACACCCCCGACCTGCTCGAGCGGGTCGTCCCCGACTACCCACCCCTCGCGAAGCGGATCCTGCTCGACAACGGCATCTGGGCCGCGACCCTCAAGCGCGACCACGTCCATCTCCTGAGCGACCGCATCGAACGCATCACCGCGGGCGGCGTCGTCACCGGCGACGGCTGCGAGCACGCCGTCGACGTCATCGTCTACGCGACCGGGTTCGACGCCTCACGGTTCCTCACTCCGATGACGATCACCGGACGCGACGGCGTCGATCTGCACGAGCACTGGGGTGACGACGCGCGCGCGTATCTCGGCATCACCGTCGCGGGCTTCCCGAACCTGTTCTGCATCTACGGCCCGAACACCAACCTGGTTGCCAACGGCAGCATCATCTTCTTCTCCGAGTGCGCGGCGCGCTACATCGTCGGCTGCGTGCAGCTGCTCCTCGACGAGAAGCAGCAGGCCCTCGATTGCCGCGCTTCGGTCTTCGAGGCGTACAACGCCCGCGTCGACGAGGCGAATGCACAGATGGCGTGGGGCGCGTCGACGGTGAACAGCTGGTACAAGAACACCGCGGGACGCGTCACACAGAACTGGCCGTTCAGCCTGCTCGAGTTCTGGGAGCGGACCCGTGGTCCCGACCCGGCCGACTACGACCTCATCTAGCCGCGAACCGACCGGTACTGTCGCGCGTGCGTGAGTGACCTCCGGAAGCCGCGGCGCATCTCGACAGCGATCCTCTCCGTCGTCACCCTCGGTGTGCTGGCGGTCTCGGGCGTCGCGATCTACAAGTCGACCCAGCATCACACCGCGAGCTCGTGCGGGGTCGACGTCAGCGGCGCGCACTACACGCTCGATCCCGACCAGGCCGAGAACGCGACGACCATCACCGCGGTCGGCAAACGGCTCGGGCTCCCCGACCACGCCGTCACGATCGCGCTCGCGGCGGCGATGCAGGAATCGAAGCTGCACAACCTCGGGCACGGCGACCGCGACTCGCTCGGCCTCTTCCAGCAGCGACCGTCGCAGGGGTGGGGCACCGCGAGCCAGGTCCAGGATCCGGTGTACGCGGCGACCGCGTTCTTCACGCATCTCGCCAAGGTCAACGATTGGGAGAACCTGCCGGTCACGACCGCAGCGCAGGAGGTGCAGCGCAGCGGCGCGCCCCAGGCGTACGCCGCGTGGGAGACCGAAGCGCGCGCCGTCGCGCGGGCAACGACCGGAGAGGTGCCGGCCGCACTGACGTGCCGTGCGTCCGCGCTCAAGACGTCGGCGGTGGATCCCGCGCTGCAGGCCACGATGAACAACGAGCTCGGCACCGTCGACCTCACGAGCACCCAGCCGGTGGCCCGCGGCTGGACCATCGCGTCGTGGCTCGTCACTCACGCGCAACGGTTCGGGATCCGCGCGGTGTCGTTCGACGGGATGCGATGGACCCGCTCGTCGGCGCGCTGGTCACGCCAGTCTCCCGCCGTCACCCGCGTTGAGATCGAGCGCGACCCCGTGTAGCCGTCAGACGTCGATGCCGGAGCCCTGATCGATGGCGAGCACCTCGAGCGTGCGCCCGAGGCCGAGATAGACGGCGAGACACAGGGTGAGGTCGAGGATCTCGTCGTCGGCGAAGTGGGCGCGCAGGCGCGTGAACAGCTCGTCGTCGATCGCCTGATGGTCGACGGCGAAGCGTTCGGCGTACTCGATCGCAAGCCGCTGACGTTCGGTGTAGCCCGCATAGGTGTGGTACTCGTGCAGGTGCTCATATGCATCTTCGGCTACGCCGGCCGCGACGACGGATGGAGCACGGAACACTGCGCACGCCGAGCACTCGTTCAGCTGCGCGATCCGCATGCGCGCAACCTCGCGCTCGGCCGCCGGGAGGATGCTGCGCCCGTAGACCGTCCCGATCATGCGCTCGACCATGCCGGCCATCTCGGGCCGGAGCGTCCAGATCATGGCGGCGTCACCGCCCGGCCCGTCGGGCACGTCGATACGAGGCATCGGTCAAGTGTTCCAGACGGGTGGGCGCTTCTCGATGAACGCCCGCGCCGCCTCGTTGATGTCGCCCGTGGTGCCCGCGAGGATCTGCGTGCGGTTCTCCAGATGGATCGCAGCCTCCAGGCTCGAGGCGTCGATGTTGGCGTGCATCACCTCTTTGGTCATGACGACGCCGAGCGGGCTGTACGCGCAGATCGTCGCGGCGAGCTCCATGGCCGAGGCGAGGAGCTCCGTGTCGGGGACGACGCGCGCGACGAGGCCGATGCGCAGCGCCTCCTCCGCTTCGACGTCGCGCGCGGTGAGCATGAGCTCGTGCGCTCGCGCCGCACCGATCAGGCGCGGCAGCGTATAGCTGATCCCGATGTCGCAGCCCGACACACCCACCTTGATGAACTGCACACCCATGCGCGCGGAAGCGGCCGCGACGCGGATGTCGCAGGCGCACGCCAACGCGAACCCGCCGCCGTAGGCCGGTCCGTTGATCGCGGCGATCACGGGCTGCTGGATGTCGCGGACGTGCGGGACCAGCGACGCGATGTGCGCCTGCGACCGCAGGCCCGACCGGGGTCCCGTGCCGAGCCCGGCCGTGACCGACGCCGAGCCGATCGACTTCAAATCGAGACCGGCACAGAACCCGCGACCCGCGCCCGTGAGAATCACAACTCGGCACGAGTTGTCGGCGTGCACCGCGTCGAGCGCGGCGTGGAGATCGTCGACCAGCTCGAACGACATCGCGTTGAGCCGCTCGGGCCGATCGAGGGTGATGACCGCGACATCGTCGTTCGGTCGCTCGATGCGAACCGTGTCCATCCGAACCCTCCCGAGGCTAGTGAGGAACCAGGCCGCCGTCGGCGAGCAGCACCTGGCCGGTGACGAAGCTCGCGGCATCCGACGCGAGGAACAGCACCGGCCCGACCATCTCGTCGGGATCGGCAGCGCGCCGCATGTGGCTGGCCCCGGCCATGCGCGCGGCAGACTCCGGGCCCGTGTTGCGCACCATGTCGGTGTCGACCGTGCCCGGCGCGAGCGCGTTGACACGGATCCCGCGGGGCGCGAAGTCGGCCGCCATCGAGCGCGTGAACGACATCAGCGCGGCCTTCGCCGCCGAATACATCGCCACCTGGGCCGAGAACAGGAACGCACCCGCGGAGATCACGTTCACGACGGAGGCGCACGGGCTCGCTTCGAGGTACGGCAGCGCTTCCTGAACGAGGAACACCGGACCGCGCAGGTTCACCGCGTACGACTTCTCCCACGCGTCGGGCGTGAACTGCCCGAGCGGCTGCGCGAGCGCGTTCGCGGCGTTGTTGACCACGATGTCGAGACGACCGAACCGGTCGATCGTGCGTTGCACGAGCACGGGCAGCGCGTCGAGGTCGCCCATGTGCATCGGGATGGCGAGGGCCTCACCGCCCATTGCCACGAGGTGGGCCTCGGTGGCCTCGCAGGCTTCGGGCTTACGGCTCGCGACGACGACCTTCGCGCCGGCGGCGACGAAGCCCTCGGCGACCGCGCGGCCGATCCCGCGCGTCCCTCCGGTGACGATCGCCACCCGCCCGGTGAGGTCGAACAGCGATCCCAACTTCGCCCGGTCCATGACAGCCCCTTCTGGCGGGCCCGTAGCGGGCCCGGCGTGAGGCCGAGAGCATCGCGCGCGACCAGGCCCCCCGGGGTCGCTACCGTGGTCGGACCCCGAACGGGCGGGGCCACCTCGGAGGGCGACGAATGACTCGAACCAGGCTGCGGCCGACGATTCGCCCGGTCACCGCGCTGGTGGCCGCGTTGGCGCTGGCCGGCGCGTTGACGGCCGTCCCGAGGGCCGCCAATGCGGCGCCGCGCCCGGTCCGCAATCCGTTCGCCGCGAGCCCGCGCTCACAGGGTGTTGGCCCACTCAGTGTTGGCCCGCACAGCGTTGGCCCGCACAGCGTTGACCCACACAATGTTGGCCCACACAATGTTGGCCCACACAATGTTGACCCACACAATGTCGTGACCGGGTCCTCGTGGGGCTACCTCATCGTCGACACCGCGGGCGGCGTCGACGCGTTCGGCCTCGCGAAGTCGTACGGGACCCTGCGGGGCCGTCAGCTCGCCGGCCCGATCCTCGCCATGACGCAGACGCCCGACCGCAAGGGCTACTGGCTCGTCGGCAACGACGGCGGCGTGTTCTCGTTCGGCGACGCTGCGTTCTACGGCTCGACCGGTGCGATCCACCTCAACAAGACGATCACCGGCATCGAGTCGACGCCGACCGGGAAGGGCTACTGGCTCGTCGCCGGCGACGGCGGCATCTTCGCGTTCGGCGACGCCAAGTTCTACGGATCGACCGGCGGCATCCACCTCAACAAGCGCATCGTCGACATGGCGGCCACGCCGAGCGGGAAGGGCTACTGGCTCGTCGCGCGCGACGGCGGCATCTTCGCGTTCGGCGACGCCAAGTACTACGGGTCCACCGGCGCGAAGAAGCTGAACCAGCCCATCGTCGCGATGCAGGAGACCGTCAACGGCACCGGCTACTGGCTGGTCGCGGCCGACGGCGGCATCTTCGGCTTCGGGGACGCGCCGTTCCACGGCTCGACCGGCGGCATCCACCTGGTGCAGCCGATCGTCGGCATGGCCAGGGTCCCGAGCGGCGACACCGGCTACTGGATGGTGGCGAACGACGGCGGGGTGTTCAGCTTCGGCAGCGCCCAGTTCGAAGGCTCGACGGCCGGGCACACGGTTCCCGGTGGCGTCGTCGGCATCGCGGCCGTCAACGGATAGCAGGGAAGGACCGACTCAGTGCCGATGCGTGAGGACTGCCGTCACTTCGAGAGCCGGGCCTACCCAGGCGGCGAGGTTGCGCGGTTCTGCGTGCTCGATCTTGCGCCCGAGGCACCGTGGAAGTGCCCCGACGCGTGCCCGCGCTACGAGCACTCGCTGATCGACGGCACCTTCGTCGTGGCGCCCCTCACCCGTCCCCCGGTGGAAGACGAGCCCGACGAGTCGCCCGACGACATCGAGGCGGTGCTCGACGAAGCCGAGGCGATCGTCACCAGTGCGGAGTACGACGTCATCAACGAGGTCGAGCAGACCCGGCCGCGCTCGTGGTGGAAGCGCCTGCGCCGGCGGGGCGACGACCCCGACGGCTTCGGCCGCCTCTCCAACCGCTGAACGCTCGTCCGCGCATCCCGTCAGGGCTGGGCGAGAGCGTGCGGGTCGGTCGCCGGCGAGTGCGCGCTGCGGGCGAGGATGTCGGCGGGCACCAGGCCCTTCGACACCCAGTTGCGCTTGTCGGCCCAGACCAGCATCGGCGGCAGCACGACCAGCGCGCTCAGGAGCGCGATCGTGACGTTGAGCGCCACGATCTGACCGAAGTCGTGCAGCAGCGGCAACGACGACGTCGCGATCACGGCGACACCCGCGATCGCGGTGAGGCCCGACACGATGAACGCCCGGCCGGTGCGGGACGCGGCGTCGTCCATCGCCTGGCGCGGCGACGAGCCGCGGCGACGCTCCTCGACGAAACGCAGCAGGAGTAACGACGTGAACTCCGTACAGGCCGCGACCACGAGCTGGCCCCCGACCGCCGTCATCGGGCTCAGCTTCAGGCTCAGCGCGTAGGCGAACAGCGACGACGCCCCCACCGCGATGAAGACGGGAACGAGCGAGAGCATCGCCCGCACGATGCTGCGCAACCGCAGCGTCAGGAACAAGAAGACGAACAGGATCGCGACGTACGTGAGGATGACGCGGTTGGCTTCGAGGTTGTCGAGCAGGCCGACTCCGACCACCGCGAGTCCCGACGGCGTCGCGTGCACACTCGCAGGCGGATGCACAGTCGCGCGGATCTCGCGCACGACCTTGGCGCGGGCGTCGAGACCGCTCGGGCCTGTGCGGAAGATGATGTTCATCGCGGAGTCGCCGTCCGCGACGGTGGAGAGCTGGATGTCGTGTGGCGCGACCGCGAACGCGGCGCGCACGTCGGCCGATTGCGGCGCGACGTGGGTTGCGCCGGGCACGTCGCTCAGCAGGCTCACCGTGTTCACGAGCCCCGACGCGGTGAGCAACGTGTCGGGGTACTTCTGGAGCTGCGACCGGGTGAACTCGTCGACGAAGTTCACCGTCGGTTGCGCGAAGGCGTTCGGCGACTGCACGTAGACACCGAGCTCGCTCGACGAGTGGACCTCGCGGTTGAGCACGTTGAGGTTCTTGATCACCTGCGACTTCTGGTTGACCCACTGGGTCGGGTCGGTCTGCAGGACGAGCTTGCCTTCGACGAGCGTGCCGCCCGCGAAGATGATGAGGCTGACGACGACCAACGCGGGCGCGAGGTTCTCGGAGATCGCACCCAAGCGGACGGTGAGGCGACCGAGCACGCCTTCGCGGAAGTCGCGGCCCTTTGTCGGCGACTTGTACTCGCGGATTCCGAGGATCGCGAGCGTCGCCAAGATGCTGTTGAGGCAGATCGCCGAGACTCCGATGATGAGCAACAACCCGAACTCGCGCAGCATCGGCACCTTGGCGTAGCGGAGCGCCGCAAACGCGAGGATCGCGTCGACGGTTACCACGAGCAGCGCAGGACCGAGGTTCCGGGACGTCTCCTGGATCGGGTGCGCGGCCCGGTCGATGACGACTTCTTCCTCGACGCGCGCGTGCATCTGGATCGCGTAGTCGATCCCGATCCCGAGCATCACCGGGAAGCCGGAGATGGTGACGATGGTGAGCGGGATGTGCAGATACCCGGCGACGCCGAACGCCCAGATCACCCCGATCAACACGACACCCATCGGCAGCAACCGCCAGCGCACGTTGAAGAGCACCAGCAGGATCAGCGTCATGATCCCGATCGCGATCAGCGCGAGCGTCGTCATGCCGCTAGTGAGGTAGTTGTTGAGGTTCTCGAGCAGCGACGGCGCACCGGTCGTGGTGATCTGCGCGTGGTCGAAGTGCAGGGCCTTCGCCTCCGCGGTCACGAGATCGGCGGTCTTGCCTTCTTGCTTGATCGACTCGTTGCCGAGCAGCCGCACGACCATCTGCGCGTGACGGGCGTCGGGGAAGAACGGCAGGAGCGGCGTGCGAATCGGCTTCGGATTGTTCGGCTGCGGGTTGTCGTAGAGCAGGAACTCGAGGTACTTCGGATTGTCGAGCGTGCGCTGCGCGACCGGGATCGCGTTGATACGCGTGATGGTCGCGATCGCCGACGCGTTGCGCGCCGCGCGCCCCTTCGCCGACGGATCACGTGTGAGATCCGCGGTGAGGATCTTGCCCGCGACGCTCTGGGTCACGTCGCCCTTCGGGCCCTTGACGAGGCTGTCGTTCCACTGGAGCGCGGTGAGCGGCGTCACGGCGTTCAACGCCTGGTGCGACGCGTGGATCGCGTCCGCGATCTTCGTCCACTGCGTGATGGCATCCGCAGTGAAGAGCTCGGCGACGGTGTGGCCGGGGTCCATGGTCACGAGCGTGACCATGGCCTCGCCACCGAACAGCTTCTGGTAGGCGAGGTTGTCCTTGTAGACCTGGTCGCTCTTGTTCAGATAGTTGCTCTGGTCGGTGGAGAACTCGAGTTTGGTCGTGCCGAAACCGAGACCGACGGTGATGATCCCCCCGACGAGGAGCACTGCGATCCAGTGCTTCCCGAGGTTGAGGCCGAGCCAGGACCAGAACCTGTCCACGCAATCCCCCCGATTGGAACGCGTCGGACGCTAGTGCGCTCGCTCAGGGAATGGGTGCGGCCGGTTCGCACGCGGCCGCGTGATCTCGAAGAACCCGGGTTCGCGCGAGAGGACGAGGATGGCGTCCCAGAGCGCAACCGCGGCCGGGCCCGTCGGTGCCGGTGCCATCACGGGACCCTTGAAGCCGTGCGGCGGATCGTCGCGGACCACGATCGTCGGCGTCTGCGTCTTCGGTCCGCCGAATGCGTACGCGGTCTGCATCGACTCGATGATCGGCGCATCCCACTTCTCGTCGTCGGCCGCGCCGAGAAGCTCCGAATCGAACCCGCAGGCCGCCACACACTGCGACAGCAACGCCTCGTCGCGCGTCGAGCCGCGCGGGAAGAACCGCGGACCCCAGGCGGCGAACAGCGCGTCGACGGCCGGCTCTCCATCCTGGGCCCGCGCCGCCTCGAAGATCCGCAACATGCGGTGCGACAGCGCATGCGCGGCGATCGCCGATTCACGACGGTCGGCGGGCATCGTGGGCGCGACGTCGTAGTCGTCGCGGATCTCGAGACAGTACGAGGGCCAGGTGACCGAGAGATCACGCTCGGGCGCGATCTCCTTGATCCACTGAGACGTGATCCACGCCCACGGGCAGCTGGGATCGACGTACACCTCGACGGCGGTCATGCGCCGAGGCTAACGATGATGACAGCATCTCGCGATGGCAGGCACCCGATGACGGAGACGCGATGACGGAGACGCGATGACGGCCAGGCTCGACACGGAGCTTCTCGTTGCCCAGGCGTGCGAGGCGACGGGCTTGCGCGATTTCGGCGAGGACTCCTGGCAGGACGGCCTCGGGCGGCTCGCCGACTCGCTCGCCGCGGAGGCCGCGCTCAACGAGCTCGGCCAGCAGATCGTTGCCGGTGAGTGCGTGATGTATCTGGCCAACCGGTTGTGCGTCACCGAGTACCGCCGCAATCATCCGGAGATCGCCGCCGTCGACGTGACGCCACCGATCGTCATCGTCGGTCAGGGTCGTACGGGCACGACGATCCTGCACGACCTGCTCGCGCAGGACCCGGCCAACCGCGTGCCGCTCACCTGGGAGGTCGACCGGCCCTGCCCGCCGCCGGAGTCGGCCACCTACGAGACCGATCCCCGCATCGACGAGGTCGACGCGATCACGTCGGGCGTCGAGCTCCTGATCCCCGGCTTCCTCTCGATGCACCCGATGGGCGCGCGGCTTGCGCAGGAGTGCGTGCGCATCACGGTGAGCGACTTTCGCAGCGTGATGTTCCCGACGCAGTACCGGGTTCCGTCCTACGCGCGCTGGGTGCTCGACGAGGCCGACATGGCTCCCGCCTACCGGTGGCACCGGCAGTTCCTCCAGCATCTGCAGGCCCGCCATCCCGCACACCGGTGGGTGCTCAAGTCGCCGGCGCACATCTGGTGCCTGCCCGCACTCGTAGCCGAGTACCCGAACGCCGTACTCGTCCAGACCCACCGCGATCCGCTGCGGATCATCTCGTCGCTCAGCTCGCTGATCGCGACGCTGCGTCGGATCTCGAGTGACGACTCCACGATCGCCGTCGCCGCGAAGGAGTTCGCGGAGTACATCTTCGACGGGCTCGACCGGTCGGTTGCGGCGCGCGAAGACGGGACCGTGCGTGCCGATCGCGTCGTCGATCTGAACTTCGCCGCGTTCATGGCCGACCCGTTCGCGACGATCCGAAGCGTCTACGACAAGCTCGGGCTCGAGCTCAGCGACGACAGCGAGACGCGCATGCGCGACTTCCTCGCCCGCAACCCGCCCGACCTCCACGGGACGCACCGCTACTCCTGGGACGACACCGGTCTCGACGCCGGCGAGATGCGCGAACGTGCGCGCCCCTACCAGGACTACTTCGACGTCCCCTCAGAACCCATCTGACCCGGTCGTCCCGCTCCTCCCCGCTCCCTCCCCGCCGCCTGGTCGCGATTTGTCTCGCATGGGTGACACTTCGCGACCAGGGATGCCGAAGGGGCAGGCGTGGAACCGGCGACCTACTCGGACCGGAGCAGCCGCAAGAGCCGTGATCAAGGCCGCACACGACGGCGCAGCGCATGCGGATGCGACCTACTCGGACCGGAGCAGCCGCAAGAGCCGTGATCAAGGCCGCACACGACGGCGCAGCGCATGCGGATGCGACCTACTCGATCGGGATGTGGGGGCGGCCGTCGGTGTCGAGGGTGTGGAGGTACTCGGAGATGCCCCAGCCGGTGCGGCCCTCATAGGTCCAGCGGGCGAGGCCCTCGTTGAGGATCCCGTGCTCCATCCGGTGCGGGGCAACGCGCACGACGTCGGCGCGCAGCTCGTGCACGCGGTCCTTCTTGTCGGTCGCGCGCACGTGGCTCACGCGGTGCGTGATCCCGTCGTCGGCGAGCTCCGTGCGCACGTTCCACTCACGGATGCTCGAGTACTCGCCATCGCGCCAGACCCAACCGCGGTGCAGATCGCCCGAGTCGGTACCGATGCGGATGCCTCCGAAGTGCGTGTCGTCGTCGATGTTGATCGAGAACCAGCGCCACATACGCGAACCGGTGCCGCCCCAGCGGCGCGGCCCCCACGACTTGTCGCGGTTGCCCCGCGCGTCGGTGAGCTCGTGCTTCTCGCCGTCGATGGTGATCGAGCCGGTCCAGCGGCCCGCCTGCTCGAGGTGACCCTTCCCCACCGACTGCCGGGTCTTCGCGCTCGCGCCCGCGCCCTCCCGGCCCTGGCCGTCGGCGCCGATCGGCGGCATCAACGCTTCGAACGTGGCGTCGAGGGTGAGGTGCGCGGGCCGGTGGCTCTCAGTGCCGAGATCGCGCACGACCACGTCGCAGTCGGCGGTCAACCGCCAGCGCTGCATCGGCTCGAGCCGCTCGTACGAGACGCCGCCGACGTCGAGGCCCGTGTCGACCATCGTCGTCTGCTCACGGACAGCCGAGGTGTGCGCCAGCTCGTTGCCCGGCAGCCAGACCGACATCCCGGCGTCCATCGTCATCTCGTTGGGCCGCACCGCGACCCTCGTGAAGAAGCCGGTGTCGCTCACGGGGTCGTACGCGTTGAAGTAGTAGGACTCGCTCCACGCCTCGTCGCCTTCGACCGGGTGCGCGAAGTCGTGACTCGCATCAAGGATCGGCATTTCGGCAGCGTACGCCGGTTAGGTCACGAGGTGGAAGGTGCCGATGAAGCGCGCGAACGCCGCGGCCCGTCGGACCTGCGAGCCGACCCGCAGCACCCACACGTGCCCACCGTCGATGATGATCCGCTCGTCGTAGTAGCGCTTGGCGCCGGACTTGCTCACCGTGATGAACCCGAAGTCGCGTGCCGACGCGTCGCCGATCTTGCGCGTGCCCGACGTCCCCGTCTTGGAGCCCTGGAGCTCGTGCAGCTGGAGGTCGACGAGCGCGCCGAGGAACTTGTCGGCGCTGGCCGGTGTGCTCGAGAGCTGGAACCACACCGCGTCGAACGTGATCTCGTCGTCGACGAGCGCGCGGTCGCGCTGGGCCACGACGTTGCCCACTCCGGTCAGGAACGTCTCGGTCTGCCGGACGGGTGGTACCGGGAACGCGATCTTGAAACCGGCTGCGCTCGGTTGGACGTTCGTGTGCGCGTTGTCGTCGAGGTAGCGGCTCAACTCGTCCTTGGTGTTGTCGCCGACGAGCGCGCCGAACTGATGGACGGCCGCGAAGGCCGCCACCAGGGCAACCACGATGAGGACGCCGAGCACGAAGGCCGTTCGCACGGCCCGGCCGACGCTTTGCGGACGGAAGACATCGGCCTCCACGCCGTGAGTGTGGCAGATGCACGACCCCGCCTACGATGCCACTCGTTTCCGGGTTTCCCCAACCCGCT
>JBBSEC010000008.1:0-64029 GCA_038240075.1 Acidimicrobiia bacterium | reverse complement strand
GGCGTGAACGACGTCGACGGATTGTGATCGTGCAACACCTTCGTGATCGCCGCCGTCAGCGTCGTCTTCCCATGGTCGATATGACCAATCGTCCCAATGTTGAGATGCGGCTTGTTCCGCTCGAACTTCGCCTTGGCCATTGAGACTCTCCGTCGGGTCGGGTGGTGTGACGGTGTGGGTGGTTTCGGGGGCTGGTAGCGGAGGCGGGACTCGAACCCGCGACCCCACGATTATGAGCCGTGTGCTCTTGCCAACTGAGCTACTCCGCCAAGCGGGGCCTGCTGCACAGGCCCCCGGAGCCCCCTTACGGAATCGAACCGTAGACCCCTTCCTTACCATGGAAGTGCTCTGCCGTCTGAGCTAAGGGGGCAATCCCACTCAGGATAGCGGACGGCGCGCGCTACCTTCCGAGGCGTGGACGTGCACCTTCGCCTCGCCGAGCGCCGCGACGCCGAGGCGATCCGCTCGATCTACAACCCCGAAGTGCTCGAATCGACGGTCACGTTCGACCTCGTTCCCCGCAGCATCGAAGACCAGGTCTCCTGGCTCGACGAGCACTCCGGCGGCCATCCCGCCATCGTCGCGACCGATGCCGACGACGTGGTGCTCGGCTTCGGATCGTTGAGCCCGTACCGCCCGCGCGCGGCGTACTCGACGACGGTCGAGGATTCCGTGTACGTGAGCCGGGAGTGCCGGGGCGCGGGTGTGGGCGCGGCCCTGCTGAGCGAGTTGATGCGGCTGGGCGGCGCGCACGGATTCCACTCCGCGATTGCCCGGATCGTCGGCAATCACGAAGCGTCGATCGCGCTCCATGCACGTTGCGGATTCGAGGCGATCGGCACGGAGCGCGAAGTCGGCCGGAAGTTCGGGCGCTGGCTCGACGTCGTGCTCATGCAACGCCTGCTCTGACGGTCTAGAACCACGCGTCGGGCGCGTGCGGGAAGCCGCACGCGTGACCGACGAGGTCCGACGCGTGACTCAACGACATCGTGCCGGCGGTCAACGATTGGAAGAAGGCCAGGCTTCCCGCCTGTCGGTAGGCGATCAGTGCCCGTCCGATCTCGACCTGCTTCGCAACGGCGACGAGCTCGGCGCGCAACCGAGCCGGTACCTGGGGCGCGGTTCCTCGGAGCGCGAAGTCAAACGGAGCGAGGACCGAGTCGAGGCGTTGGTCAGCCGCGGGAGTGCCCAGGTTCTTGAACGCATCCCGTTCGTCCCAGAACGCCTGACCCGCGGCGGACGTCACGTGAACCGCGTCGAGATACGGGCACGCGTGCGCCGGGATCGCGATCGGCTTCAGGTGGTTCTCGCGGATGAAGCTCCCACCCGTCGATCCGCCGACCGCCACGTTGAAGCCGCACGCGACGAGGCCGAGGCCGAACACGCCGCCGACGACGGCGGGAAGCACGAAGAACAGTCCGACTCCCCGAGCGAAACGCCGACCCGCGACTCCCACGGAGCCCAGTGTGCCATCGTGGAGAGGGCGGTGGTGGGCCGGGTTGGATTCGAACCAACGTAGCGGTAACGCAACGGGTTTACAGCCCGTCCCCTTTGGCCTCTCGGGTACCGACCCGGCGCTACGTTAGCAGCGCGCTGCACAGACCTTCCGAGGGAGTTACCGCCATGCCGTCGTTCGATGTCGTCTCCGAAGTCGACCAGCAAGAAGTTCGTAATGCCGTCGATCAGACGTCGCGGGAAGTCGCGACCCGCTTCGATTTCAAGGGCACCGAAAGCTCGGTCGAGCTCAAGGAGTCGACGATCGAGCTCGCGTCGGCCAGCGAGGACCGGCTCAAGGCACTCGTCCAGGTGCTCGAGGAAAAGCTGGTGAAACGCAAGGTCTCGCTGAAGCTCCTCTCGTACGGCAAGGTGGAGGAAGCAACGAAGGGAAGTGTGCGCCAGTCGGCGACCATGAACGTCGGCATCTCGACCGACAAGGCACGCGAGATCGGCAAGTACATCAAGGGCCTCGGTCTCAAAGGCGTGCAGCACCAGGTGCAGGGAGACCAGCTGCGCGTGACCGGCAAGAAGCGCGACGACCTGCAGTCCGCGATCGCCGCGCTGCGCGAGCACGACTTCGAGGTTCCCTTGCAGTTCACGAACTTCCGCGACTGAACCCCGACGGCGTTACGGCTCCAGAACCGCGCGTGTCAACGTGTCGGACGCGCCCGACGTCGTTCTGCGTTCTCATCGTCGATCACGTGTGCTGGTGGCGCAGGCGCTCGACCCGGTCGGCGGTCGGCGGGTGGCTCGAGTACCAGTTCGCGAACTTCACCTTGCGGCCCGTGAACGGGTTGATGATGTACGCCGTCGCGTGCGCGGGGTCGATGTCCATCGGCACCTTGCGTGCGTACGCGTCGAGCTTCAGCAACGCGGTCGCCAACGGTTCACCGGTGCCGATCAGCTCGGCGCCGCTGCGGTCGGCTTCGTACTCACGCGAGCGTGAGAGCGACATCTGCAGCAGCCCGGCCGCAAGGGGCGCCAGGATCGACATCGCGAGCAGACCGAAGATGTTCTCGTCGCGGTTGCGGCCACCACCGCCGAACATCGCTCCCCACATGACCATGCGCGCGAGGAACGTGATCGCGAGCGCAACGGTGGCCGCGACCGACCCGATGAGGATGTCGTGGTTGCGGACGTGGGAGATCTCGTGGGCGAGCACACCACGCAGCTCGTTCTCGTCGACGACCTGCAGGAGGCCCTGCGTGACGGCGACCGCGGCATGGTGCTCGTTGCGGCCGGTCGCAAACGCGTTCGGCTGCTCGGCCGGCGCGATGTAGATCGCGGGCATCGGCATGTCGGCCCGCTGGGTCAGGTCGCGCACGATCGCGTAGAGCTGCGGCGCCTCCTGCTCCGTGACCGCGCGGGCGCGGGCGGCCTTCACGGCCACCTTGTCGCTGAACCAGTAGGAGCCGCCGACGAAGACGAGGCCCAGCGCGAGCCCGATGAGCAGCCCGCCCTGGCCGAAGAAGGAACCGACCCCGAGGAACAGCACTCCGAGGAACGTGAGGAGGATGACGGTCTTGGTGGTGTTTCTCACCATGTTGGGATCACCTGTGGAATCGAGCGGACGCTTTGACCAGGTAACACCGTCGTCGCGAAGAATTTTCCCGTTCTCAGCACACGCTCAGTCGTAGTAGCCGGAATGGACGTAGAGGCAGGGAATGCCCTCGGAGCGGAACATCTCGACGTTCCGCCGGTCGTCCTCGAACGCCAGCCGCGGATCGAAGCCGGCGGAGCGCAGCTCCCAGACCGTCGACTGCTTGAAGTCGCGCGAGAGGTCGTAGTCGCCCCACGGCCGCATGACGAGCAGATCCCAACGGATCTGGTACCGCCGCAACCAGGCCTCGGTGAGCTCGTGCACCCGGTGCGGGCGGGCCGTGAGGAGCACGATCCGGAGCTCGGGATCGAGCAGGTCGAGCAACCGGCGCACCTCTTCGATCACCGGGTCTTCGCCGCACGCATCGAAGAACGCCCGCCAGTTCGCGCGCGGCGCCTCGATGTAGTGCTGCCGCGTCGACGCATCCGACAGGACCCCGTCGATGTCGACGACGACGGCGGACCCTGGCTCGACCGGACCGTCACGCCAGGTCCAATGTTCGGGGAGGAACCGCAGCGTTCAGCCCTCCTCGGGCGCGGCGGCGAGGTACTTCGACTTGATGCTGTCGACGATGCCGGGATCGGCGAGCGTCGTCGTGTCGCCCAGCACCTCGTCTTCGGCGACGTTGCGAAGGAGCCGGCGCATGATCTTGCCCGAGCGCGTCTTCGGGAGCTCTTCGGTGAAGAGCACCGATCGCGGCTTGGCGATCGGTCCGATGAGCTTGGCCACGTGCTCGCGCAGCTCCTCACTCAGCGCCTCGGTCGGTTCGTTGCCACCGCGCAGGATCACGAACGCGGCGATCGCCTGCCCGCTCGTGGAATCGGTGCGGCCGACGACCGCGGCTTCCGCAACGGCCGGGTGGTCGACGAGCGCGGATTCCACCTCGGTCGTCGAGATGTTGTGCCCGGCGATGAGCATGATGTCGTCGACGCGGCCGAGCAGCCAGAAGTACCCCTCGTCGTCGCGCTTCGCACCGTCGCCCGCGAAGTAACGACCCGGATAGGTGCTCCAGTAGGTGTTCTGGTAGCGCTCGGGGTCGCGCCAGACGCCGCGTAACATCGACGGCCACGGTCGCTCGAGCACCAGGTATCCCCCACCGGGGACACCGACGGCGACACCGGCATCGTCGACGATGTCGGCCGCGATCCCGGGCAGCGCGAAGGTCGCGCTTCCGGGCTTGAGGATCGTCGCACCCGGGAGCGCGCTGATCATGATCGCCCCCGTCTCGGTCTGCCACCACGTGTCGACGACGGGGCAGCGACCACCACCGATCTCCTGCCAGTACCAGACCCACGCTTCCGGGTTGATGGGCTCACCGACGGTGCCGAGCAAGCGCAGCGTCGACAGGTCGTGCGCGGCCGGCTCCGCGTCTCCCCACTTCATGAACGTCCGGATCGCGGTGGGCGCGGTGTAGAAGATCGTCACCTTGTACTGCTCGACGATCGACCAGAGCCGCTCGCGATTCGGGTGATCGGGCGTGCCTTCGTACATGACACTGGTGGCGCGGTTCGCGAGCGGTCCGTACACGATGTACGAGTGGCCGGTCACCCAACCGATGTCGGCCGTGCACCAGTAGACGTCGGTGTCGGGATGCAGATCGAACACGTACTTGTGCGTGAACGCGACCTGCGTGAGGTAGCCGCCGGTCGTGTGCATGATGCCCTTGGGCCGACCGGTCGTCCCGCTCGTGTAGAGCAGGAACAGAAGATCTTCGGCGTCCATCGACTCGCACGGGCACTCGGCCGGCTGATCCGGCACGAGGTCGTGGTACCAGACATCGCGCTTCGCATCGATCGCGACATCGTGGCCCGTGCGCCGTACGACGAGCACGCGCTCGATGCTCGGCGTGTCGGCGACCGCCTCGTCGGCGATCTCCTTGAGCGGGACGATCGCTCCCCGACGCCACGCGCCGTCGGCGGTGACGAGCACCTTCGCTTCGGCATCGTTGATGCGGTCCTTCAGCGACTGCGCAGAGAAGCCGCCGAAGACGACCGAGTGCGCGGCGCCGATCCGAGCGCAGGCGAGCATCGCGATCGCGAGCTCGGGAACCATGCCGAGGTAGATCGCGACGCGGTCGCCCTTCGCGACACCGAGCGACTTGAGCGCGTTGGCGACGCGTTGCGTCTCCGCGAGCATGTCGGAATAGGTGAGGACGCGCGTGTCGCCCGGCTCGCCCTCCCAGTAGAACGCAACCTGTTCGCCATGGCCGGCGGCGACGTGACGATCGAGGCAGTTGTACGAGACATTGAGCCGGCCGCCGACGAACCACTTCGCGAACGGCAGATCCCAGTCGAGGATCGTTGTCCATTCCTGCTCCCAGTCGAGCGCGAGCGCCTGGCGCGCCCAGAACCCCTGCCAGTCGCGTTCGGCATCGTCGTAGAGGTCGGTGCCGGTGACGAGCGACTGCTTGCGAAACGCGTCCGACGGGGCGAACGTCCGCCCTTCCTGAAGCAGTGCCTCGAGCGCTTCCGTCATGGTGCTCCCTCCGTCGCCGTGCCGGGCAAACCTATTACCGACGCGCGGCACGGGTTCTGCCTCAGAGGTGGCGGCCGAGGACGACGACGCGGTGGGCACCGAGGCCGGCCGGGTCGGTGAGCGCGGCGGCTTGGCTCGCGACGCTGCGCGCCTCGAGCGCGGCGAGGTCGCCGACGGCGGCGCGCTCTTCCCACAGGGTGCGACCGCGGTCGACCATGCCCGCGATCCCGAGGTCGTCGAGCCAGGCCGCCTGGGTCGTGTCGGTCAGCACTGCGAATCCGGCGTCGGCCGCCGCGTGCCGCAGCTGCTCGGTCACGACGTCGGCCACGAGGTCGCGCGAACCGGGATCGGCGAGCGCGGGCCCGGCCGACGCGTGACCGCGGTACGTCCGCAGCCAGGCGCCCGTGTCGCGCGCCAGGGTCCCCGCGGCCGTATCCATGGTGTCGATCAGCACGACGTAGCCGCGCCGGAGAATCGCTGCGGTCCGTCGCAACCAGTCGTCGAGGCCGCGCGGGATCGGAAGCCGATCGCCCACGGCGGGCACGAGGCCTGCGGTGACGTGCGCGAGCGCGAGCGCGTCGGCCGGCAACGCGGGCACCACCACCTCGACGAACGCACCCGTGCCGTCGAGCCCGACGCGCACTTCCTCCCAGCCCGAACCCGAATACCGCGCGATCCCGAACGGAAGATTGTCGAGGAGCTCGTTGGCGATGACGACGCCATCAAGCTCGACTCCGGGGAGCTCGTCGAGGCTCGTCACGACCGGACCGCTCTCCGGAACCGGCTCCGGAGCGTCGGAACCGGCCGACGCGACGTACGGTCCGAACGCCTCGTCGGGAGGCTCGAGCCGCAGCAGCGCGCGCTGCGCGTCGCGCAGCACCGCCGACCGTTCGACGAGCACGTACCGCAACGCGGCGAGGCACTGCGGCCGAGCCCGCATCACGTCGGAGGCGAGGCGGCCGCGCCCGGCACCCGCTTCGACCACGAGGTACGGGTCGGGCCGCTCCAGGTCGCCCCACCACCGGTCGAGCGCGGCCGCGACGAGCGCACCGAAGACCGGACCGATCTCAGGGCTCGTGATGAAGTCGCCGCCGATGCGGTCGGCGCCAATCGCGTCCGTGCCGCGCCCGGCACCGTGGCCCGACGCGAAGAAGCCGCCGGAGCCGTAGAGCGCGACTTCGACGAAGGTGTCGAACGGGACCGGGCCTTCGCGCCGGATCAGACCGGCGAGATGGTGAACAGGACCGGTGCTCTCGACCACTCAGGAGACGAAGCGGGTTGCGAGATCGCCGACGCGGGCGAACAACTCCGGGTAGACGCCGACCGCGACCACGGTGACCGTCGTGAGCGCGATGGCCGCACCGAGTGCGGGCGGCACGGCGACGCGGCGCTGATCGTCGCCGACCGGTTCGCGGAACCACATCTGCCGGATCACGCCGGAGTAGTAGAAGAACGCGATCACCGAGTTGACCGCGGCCACGATCGCGAGGCCGACCGCCCAGTTCGAGTGGGCGCCGGCTTCGATGATGGCGCGGAACATCACGAACTTGGCGTACCACCCCGCCAGCGGCGGGATGCCGGCGAGCGACGCGAGGAAGATCGTCATCGTCAACGCAAGACCGGGCGAGGTCGCGAACAGGCCTGCGTACGACTCGATGTCGGAGGTGCGGGTCCGACGGACGACCGCGATGACAACGGCGAACGCGCCGAGGTTCATCGCGCCGTAGATGAGCAGGTAGACGATCGTCGCCTGGAACGCGGAGGTGCGCACGGACGCGTCACGCGCGATGCCGTAAGCCGCGAACGGGACGAGCAGGAAGCCACCCTGTGCGATCGACGAATAGGCGAGCATGCGCACGAGGTTGGTCTGGCGCAGCGCCGCGAGGTTGCCCAGCGTCATCGAGAACGCGGCCAACAACGCGACGACCCACCACCACGCCTTCCCGTCGTTGCCGAACCCGAAGAAGACGATATTGAGCATGGCGACGAAGCCGCCGGCCTTCGACGCGACGGAGAGGAACGCGGTGACCGGCAGCGGCGCGCCGTCGTAGGTGTCGGGCGCCCAGAAGTGGAACGGCACCGCGCTGACCTTGAACGCGAACCCCACGAGCGACAGGAAGATCGCGACCGTGAGGAGCGCGGGGGCGTTGCTGCCGTGCGTCCCGATCCATTGCGAGATGCCACTCAACGTCGTCGATCCGGTGAGCCCGAAGATGAGCGACATGCCGTAGAGCATCACCGCGGAGGAGAGCACACCGATCAGGTAGTACTTGATGCCGGCTTCGTTCGACCGGCGGTCGTGCTTGCGGTACCCGGCGAGGATGTAGGTCGGGATCGAGATCGTCTCGAGGGCGACGAACAGGGTGACGAGGTCGCGCGCCGAAGCCATGATGCTCATCCCGAGCACCGACGTGACGAGCAGGAAATAGAACTCGCCCTGGTAGTAGTCGCCCTCGGAGATGTAGTCGACCGAGAGCAGGATCGTGATGTACGCGACGACGAGGAAGAAGCCCTTCAACGCGAGCGCGTAGTTGTCGACGACGTAGGCCCCGCCGAACATCGAACGGTTGTGACCGTCGACCGCGAGCGTGAAGACTGGGATCAACGCGCACAGGACGCCGACCGCGGCGATGCGCGATGTCTGCCACGCGTTCCGGTTGGGCAGGAGCAGGTCGGCGACGAGGATGATGACGACGGTCGCGACGAGGATGGCGTCCGGCGCGAATGCGTGCCAGTCGATCGCCGGGTTCATGTGGTCACCCTGGTGACGGTCATCGGTTGATCGCGTGCCCGATCGCGACGGTCATCGGGTGCACCGCGACGTCGGTCACCTTGAACAGCAGGTTCGGGTAGATGCCGAGGACGAGGATCATGACGAGCATCGGGGTCCACGCGATCCACTCGGTCAGGTTGACGTCGTGGATGTGGGCGTCGGCGAACTCGTCACGCACGTTCCCGAACGCGACGCGCTGCAGCATGTAGAGCAGGTAGCCGGCCGCGAAGACCGTGCCGACCGCGGCGACGACCATGAACGTGCGGAACACCGCTTCACTCAGCGGCGCCGCCGGCTGGAACGCCGAGAGGATCGCCGGGAACTCGCCCCAGAACCCGGCGAGGCCGGGAAGACCGAGCGACGCCATCACGCAGAACCCGAGGATCCAACCCATCTTCGGGGCCTGCAGCAACAGTCCACCGAGGCGGCTCATCTCGCGCGTACCGAAGTTGTGCTGCACCGAGCCGGCGACGAAGAAGAGCATGCCGGTGATGAGACCGTGCGCGACCATCCCGAAGACCGCGGCGTTGATGCCGAACGACGTGAGAGTCGCGATGCCGAGCATCACGAACCCCATGTGCGCGATCGACGAGAACGCGATGAGGCGCTTCATGTCCTTCTGCGCAAGGCAGTTGAGCGCGCCGTAGATGATGCCGATCACGGCGAGCAGGCCGATCCATGGTGCCCAGCTCCGGGCGGCCTCGGGCAGGATCGGCAGCGCGATCAGGATGAAGCCGTAGGTACCCAGCTTCAGCAGGATGGCGGCGAGGAGCACGGAACCGACGGTGGGCGCTTCGGTGTGGGCGTCCGGGAGCCAGGTGTGGAACGGGAACATCGGCACCTTGATCGCGAAGCCGATGAACAGGCCGCCGAAGATCAGCAACTGCGTACCGTGCACGAGTCCTTGGCCGTGAGCCTTGGCCAGCGTCGGGATGTCGAACGTGTGGTGCATCGCGCCGTGCGTCACCGCGGTCACGTCGACCTTGAAGTAGAGCGCCAGGAAGCTCAGCAGCATCAACGCGGAGCCGAACATCGTGAACAGGAAGAACTTGATCGACGCGTACTCCTTGTTGGGACCGCCCCAGACCCCGATCATGAAGAACATCGGGAGCAGGACCAACTCGAAGAAGATGAAGAACAAGATGAGGTCCTGCGCGACGAACGTGCCGTTCATCCCCGTCTCGAGGAGCAGGAGCAGCGCGAGGAACGCCTTCGGGTTGTGCGGATCGGGGAAGTGGTTCCACGAGTAGACGACGCACAAGAGGCTGATGAAGGGCGACAGCGCGAGCATCGGCAGCGAGATGCCGTTGACACCGATGTGGTACCGGCTGTTGATGACGTCGATCCAGCTCTTGTTCACGTCGAACTGCAGACCGGGGTGGTTGGCGCCGTAGTGGTAGCGGCAGAGCACGGCGATCGTGAAGCCGAACGTCACGAGCGTGGCGAGCAGGGTGGTCATCTTGATCGCCTGCTCTTCTTCCCGCGGCAGCAGGAGCACGATGCCCATGCCCACGACGGGTACGAAGACCACCAGGGTCAGCGCCCACGAATCGAACCAGTTCATCGGACGAGAACCCCTCCGGTCAGTGCGCGATCCACAGGAAGACGCTGAATAGCGTCACCGCGGAGAACATGAGTAGGGCGTACCACTGCAATCGACCCGTTTCTACGGCTCGCGCCGCGCCGCCGGCGTCGCCGGTGCCGACGGCCAAGCCGTTGACGATGCCGTCGACGCCGCGCTGATCGAGAACGTCGTAGGTGAAGCGTGCGACCCCGAGCGAGCCGCGGCCGACACCGTTCAGCACGGCGTCGATCACGTGCTGGTTCACCCAGTACGACGCGTTGGCGATCGGGCCCTTGATCGAGCCCACCACGACATCGGTGTACAGATAGTCGAGGTAGTACTTGTTCACCAGGAACGTCTTGCCCGCACGCGCGGCAGCGTTGCGCGACGAGAGGTCGCGCAGGCCGCGGCGGTCCCAGTAGTACTCGTACGCGACCGCGATGCCGAGCACCGCGATCGCGACCGAGAGGCCAGCGGCGCCCCAGCTGAACGCGGGGTGCACGAGCTCGGGGAAGGCCACGCGCGGCTCGAACCACTCCTTGAACTTCTCGATGTGGAACGGCTCGGCGTTGAGCAGACCCGCGGTCACCGCGAAGAACGAGAGGATCCAGAGCGGCACGGTGATCACGGGCGGGGACTCGTGGGGACGGTGGGGAGCGTGCGCCTCGAGACCGTCCTCGACCGGAAGGTGCTCGGCTTCGTCGGGGTGCGCACCGACGTGGTCTCCACCGCGGTACTCGCCATAGAAGGTCAGGTAGATGCAGCGGGTCATGTACGCGGCCGTCATGAACGCGCCCGCGAGCCCCACGACCATGAAGAACGTGTACCCACTCTTCCCCGCGGTGAGGAGGATCTCGTCCTTCGACCAGAACCCTGCGAGCGGGAAGATCCCGGCCAGCGCGAGCGAGCCGATCACGAAGGTCGCGAACGTCTGCGGCATGAACTTCCGCAGGCCGCCCATGTCTTCCTTCATGTCGAAGGAGTGGTGCGAGCCCGAGTGGCTCACCGAACCGGCCCCCAGGAAGAGGTCGGCCTTGAAGAACGCATGGGTGAAGAGATGGAAGATCGCTGCGATCCACGCGCCGACACCGAGCCCCATCACCATGTACCCGAGCTGGCTGATCGTCGAATAGGCGAGAACCTTCTTGATGTCGTCCTGCACGAACGCGAGCGCGGCGCCGATGATCACGGTCGTGCCGCCGATGATCGCCATCAGGTTCACGCCGCCGTTGCCGATCGAGAAGCCCTCGAAGAACACGGGGTACACGCGCGCGCCGAGGTAGACGCCCGCGACCACCATCGTGGCCGCGTGGATCAGCGCCGAGACGGGTGTCGGCCCGGCCATGGCGTCGGGGAGCCAGGTGTGCAGCGGGAACTGACCGCTCTTGCCGACGATCGCGGCCATGAGCGCGCACGCGCACACCAGCAGCATCAGGTGGCTGACCTTGCCCGACAGCGCCGCCGTGTTCAGCGCCACGATGTTGAACGAGGGTGTGCCCGTGGCGCGACCGACGATGAAGAAGGTCATCACGACACCGATGATCAGCCCGATGTCGCCGGTGCGCGTGGTGAGGAACGCCTTCAACGCGGCGTTCGAGTTGGGCTTCTCCTCCCACCAGTGCCCGATCAGCATGAAGGAACAGAGGCCGACGAGCTCCCAACCGACCAGCAGCTGGAGCGTGTTGTCGGCCACGACGAGCAGCAGCATCGACGCGGTGAAGAGGCTCAGCGCGGCGAAGAAGTAGGTGTAGCGGCGGTCGTTTCGCATGTACTCGGTGGAGTACACGTGCACGAGCAGCGAGATCGTGGTGACGACGAACATCATCATCACCGCGAGACCGTCGATCTGGATGCCGGCACCGAACTTGATCCCGCCGCTCTGGAACCAGGTGATCGAGTGCACGATCGGGGCGACGGGCGCGGCGTGCTCGCCGCTGCTCGTCGCCGCCAGCTTCAGGCTCGACGCGAACGCCTTCACCGTGCCCGCGGCGCCCTTGGCGTTGCCGGCATCGTCGACCCGCTGCACCCACTGGTAGAACGCGCCGCACGAGAGCACCCACGACGCGAAGAGCGCAACGATGCCGACTTCGGATCCGCCCTTCGGGAAGCGCTTCCCGAACAGGAGGATGACCACGAAGGACACCGCGGGGATGAGGGGGACCAGCCAAGCGTGGTCGAGGAAGAACACGGCTCAGCCCTTCAGCACGTCGACGTCATCGAGATCGGAGCTCGAGAGGTTGCGGTAGATGAGCAGGATCATCGCCAAGCCGACCCCGACCTCCGCGGCCGCGATCGTGAGCACGAACAGTGCGAACGTCTGGCCCGCGACCGTGTGGAGATAGGCCGAGAACGCGACGAGGTTCACGTTGACCGCGGCCAGCATCAGCTCGACGCTCATGAGCACGAGCACGCTGTTGCGGCGGGTCACCACGCCGTAGACGCCGGCCGCGAAGAGGAAGGCGCCGAGGAGCAGGAACTGGTTGAGCAGCACGGTCAGTCCTTCCGGGCCAGGACGACGGCGCCGATGAGCGCGGCGAGCAACAGGACTCCCACCACTTCGAACGGCACAAGGTATACGCGGAAGATCGAGTTCGTGATCTCGACGTTGGCAGTCGGCGCGGTGAGGTGGATCTTGTCCCGGCCGAACGCGTCGACGAGCAGCCCGCCGAGCACGATCGCAAGCAGGCCGGACGGCAGCAGTGCCCAGATCCGCAGGTTGTTGTCCATGGGCTCGGTGGGATGCATGGGCGCGCGGGTCAGCATGATTCCGAAGAGGAAGAGGACGATCACCGCGCCGATGTAGACGAGCACCTGCACCCACGCGACGAACTCGGCGCCGAGCAGGATGTACTGCGCAGCCGCGCCCGCGAGCACTACGACGAGGAACAGCGCCGCGTGCACGACGTTCTGGGTGCGCACGACACCGATCGCGCCGATCGCCATCGCGGCCGCGATGATCCCGAACGCAACGTTCTCCGCGATCACTTTTTCTTCACTTCGGCGCCGAGCTCGAGCGGCTCGGGCTCCGGAACCGACTCCATCCACTCTCCGAGGCGGACCTTGTCGTGCAGCAGTGAGGCGATGTTCGGCTCGGAGTACTCGAACTCGGGGCTCCAGAAGAGCGCGTCGAACGGGCACACCTCGACGCAGATACCGCAGTACATGCAGAGCGCGTAGTCGATGTCGAAGCGGTCGAGGATGCTCACCGTGCGGTCGCGCCCACCCTCGCGACGCGGCGGACGCTTCTCCTTGTGCCCCTCGATGTAGATGCACCAGTCGGGGCAGGAGCGCGAGCACAGCATGCAGACCGTGCAGTTCTCCTCCTTGAGCGCGATGACGCCACGCGCGCGCGGAGTCGGGTCTTCACGCTCGTGCGGGTACTGCACCGTGACCGCGGGCTTCAGCATCGTCTTGAACGTGATGCCGAGACCGCCGAGCATCCCCTTGATCTGTCTGCGCGCCATCAGAACGCCACCTTCAGGATGCCGGTCACCAGGATGTTGCCGAGCGCGATGGGAATCAGCCACTTCCACGCAAGCGCCTGGAGCTGATCCTCACGGAAGCGCGGGTACGTGAAGCGCGCCCAGAACATCAGGAACGCGACCAGCATGATCTTCACGAAGAGCACGATCGGTCCGAGCAGGTCGGCCGTGGTGCCGTGCACACCCGGGAGCGCCCACCCGCCGAGGAACAGGGTTGCGGCCAGCGCTGCGAACGCGAACGCGGTGCCGAACTCACCGATGAAGAAGAAGAGGAACCGGAAGCCGGTGTACTCGACCATGTACCCGGCGACGAGCTCCGACTCCGCCACCGGCATGTCGAACGGCGGCTGGGTGAGCTCGGCCTGCGCCGCGACCATGAACAGCGCGAACCCGACGAACTGCGTGAGGATCAGTGGGAAGCCGAGCCCGCCGAACCCGAAGAGGTTCCCGCTCTGCTGGAACAGCACGATTCCCTGCAGGCTCATCGTGCCGGCCTGCACCACCACGCCGACGACGGCCAGCACCAGCGGGAGCTCGTACGCGATGAGCTGCGCGGCCGCGCGCAGCGCACCGAGGAGCGCGTACTTGTTGGCACTCGCCCACCCGGCCATGAGCACGCCGATCACCGAGAGGCTCGAGACCGCGAGCGCATAGAACACGCCGACGTTCAGGTTCGAGACCTGGACCCGGGGGCCCGCGGGGATCACGACGAAGATCAGGAACGTGGACATCACGACGACGACGGGGGCCAGCGCGAAGACGCGCGGGTCGGCGTCGGCCGGCGTGAGGTCTTCCTTCTGCATGAACTTGATGCCGTCACCGATGAGCTGGAACCAACCGTGGAACCCGCCGGGGTCCATTGGTCCGAGCCGGCTCTGCATGTGGCTCATCATCTTCAGGAGGAAGACGTAGCCGAGGATGAGCGCGGACAACGGGACGAGCGCAAGCACGACCAGCGTCTTGATCGCGAGGGTCGTGCCCCATCCGATCTGCAGCCCGAGGAGGAGATGGGTCATCGGCTATCGGTCATCGATCGATGTCACCCAGGATGAAGTAGAGGCCGGCGAGGATCGTCACGATGTCGGGAACGTAGACGCCCTTCAGCAGCCAGGGCAGGATCGAGACGTTGCTGAACGACGCCGAACGGATCTTGACGCGGAAGGGGCCCGTCGCGCCCTTCGAGATGACGTAGTAGCCCATCTCGCCGAGCGGGTTCTCGGTGTTCACCCACACCTCGCCCGCCGGCACCTTGATGATGCGCGGGACCTTCGCCATGATCGGGCCGCTCGGCATCCCGTCGAGGAGCTGCAGCACCATCCGCGCCGATTCCCTGGTCTCCTGGAGCCTCACCCAGTAGCGCGCGAACGAGTCGCCGTCGGGATGGGTCCAGACCTTCCAGTCGAGCTCGTTGTACGCGAGGTAGGGCTTGGCGTCGCGTCGCAGGTCCCAGTCGACGCCCGATGCGCGCAGGTTCGATCCCGACACGCCGTAGGCCGCGCCGAGGTCGGGCGGGATGATCCCGATCGACCGGGTGCGCTGCTCGAAGATGGGGTTGCCGAGCACGAGGTCTTCGAACGTGTCGCAGCTCTCGAAGACTCGTCGCATGACCTGGCGGCACTCGGCGGTGAAGCCCCACGGGAAGTCGTCCTTCAAGCCGCCGATGCGGTTGAAGTTGGGGTGGAAGCGCCCGCCGGTGACGGCCTCGATGAGGTTGAGGACGTACTCGCGGTCGCGGAAGCCGTAGAACGCGGGCGTGATCGCCCCGACCTGAAGGCCCATCTCACCGAGGAAGAGCAGGAAGGTCGCGATGCGCGAGAGCTCCGTGAGCACCGTGCGGATGTAGACGGCCCGCGGCGGCGCCTCGATACCCATGAGCTGTTCGGCCGCGTGCACGAACGGGACTTCGTTCGCGAAGCTCGAGAGCCAGTCGATCCGGTTGATCAGCGTCGTGATCTGCGGGTACGTGCGGTATTCGGTGAGCTTCTCGTAGCCGCGGTGCATGTAGCCGATGATCGGATCGGCCGCGATCACGCGCTCGCCGTCGAGGCGCACGACGAGCCGGAGCGTGCCGTGCGTCGCGGGGTGCTGCGGCCCGAGCGACAGGATCATGTCGCCGGTGTCGAGCTCGACGTTCACCTGCGCGTCGGCGAGGTGGCGGTAGATCGCGGGATCGATCTGGACCTCGGGAAGGTCGCCCGGAGGAGGAAGGTCGGTGGTCGTCATCTATGCCGCTCCCCCGTTCATGCTTCAACCGCCGCTTCGTCGTCACCGGGCTCTTCGCCAGGCATCGGCTCGACGTCGACGAGCCCCGGCCACGGCTTCACCTCGCGCGCGAGGAGCGGGAAGTCCTTGCGCAGCGGATGGCCTTCGAACTCGGCGGGGAGATAGAGGTGACGCAACGCGGGGTGGCCGGTGAACGCGAACCCGTACATCTCCCACGCTTCACGCTCGTGCCAGTCGGCGCCCGGGTACACCGAGCACCACGAGTCGACGCGCATCGTGTCGGTGGTGATGTCGGTCTTCAGCGTGAGGCCCGCGCCGGCGTTCGTGGAGTCGACCCTCGCGAACACCTGGAACCGGCCGGCCGACCCGGCGACTCCGTACGTGGTCTCGCGGGGCTGCACCGGCGCCGAGGTGTCACCCGATCCCTCTTCGGCGCCGGCGACGGTGGGAGTGGGCATCCAGTCGATGCCGGCGATGAACGACAGGTAGTCGCAACCGAGCTCGTCGTGCGCGATCCGCGCGGCCTGGAGCCAGGCTTCGGGCTTGACCCGCACGACGGCGTCGCCGTAGCAGGCCGCCGATTCGATGACCGCGTCGCCGAGGCGCGCGAGCAGCTTCTCGAGCAACGCGGCCGCGCCGGGCAGGAGCGTCGTGCGCGGCTCTGCAACCGGCTCGGCCTCTGCCGCGTCGGGCGCGACGGCAGCCTCGGTCTCGGCTTCGGGCGGTGCGTCAGCGGCCAACGACGATCGGCTCCCAGTGGTCGCCGCGGTTCCGCGCGGCCGGGTCCTCGTCCATGATCCGCTGCTGCAGGAGGGTGATGCCCTCGATGAAGGCCTCAGGCCGCGGCGGGCAGCCGGGGACGTAGACGTCGACAGGGATGATCTGGTCGACGCCCTTCGTCACCGAGTACGAGTCCCAGTAGGGGCCGCCACAGTTGGCGCACGAGCCCATGGAGATGACGTACTTCGGGTCGGGCATCTGCTCGTAGAGCCGGCGGATCGACGGTGCCATCTTGTCGGTGACCGTGCCCGAGATGACCATGAGGTCGGCCTGGCGCGGGCTGGCCGGGAACGGGATGACACCGAGACGCATCACGTCGTAGCGCGGGCTCGCGAGCGCAGCGCCCATCTCGATCGCGCAGCACGCCAGACCCCACTGGAACATCCAGAGCGAGTACTTCCGGCTGTAGTTGAGGAGGTCACCGAGCGGCTTGAGCGGTCCCGAGCGCAGCGTGCCCTTGTCGATCAGGCCCACGTGAGCAGCCCCTTGCGCCACAGGTAGGCGAGGCCCACCAGCAGCACCGCGATGAACACGAAGATCTCGACGATCCCGAACCAGCCCAGCGACTCGGCCGATATGGCCCACGGGAAGACGAAGAGCGCCTCGACGTCGAAGATCACGAACAGCAGGGCGTAGATGTAATAGCGGACCGTCATCTGGCCGAATCCGCCCAGCGGATCGGACCCCGACTCATACGTCACGTACTTCTGCGGCTGCGGCCGCGTGGGCCGGAGAAGCTTGCCCACGCCCAGCATCGCAGCCACCATGCCAATGGCGGCTACGACAAAGACCGCGACGGCCAAATACTGCCTGTAGAACTCCGACACGCGCGCTCCGTTGCCCGGCTTCGGGTCGACCGGCGGAGTATACGCGGGGGCCGATTTCTCAACGCAATTGCGGGAATTCTCCCGCAACACAGGCGCGTTGGGGCCGATGTGATGTCGCATGAAGGCGAACCGGTGGTGAGCCGCGCCCCGAGCCCCGGGGTCCGACACGACACGCGAGGCGACCGCCCGCGGACCGCTTTCGTCCTCTCGGGTGGGGGCAATCAGGGCGTCGCCCAGGTCGGAATGCTGCGCGGGCTCGTCGAGCGGGGCATCGTGCCCGACGTCGTCATCGGGACCTCCGCCGGCGCACTGAACGGTGCCGCCCTCTGTTACGCCCCGAACCTCACCGGCGTCGCGAGGCTGGCCAACGTGTGGATGGGCCTCACCACGGCCACCGTGTTCCCCGGCGGCAAGATCAGCCGGGCGTGGAACGTCGTGCGGCGCGAGACGAACCTCTTCTCGAACGAAGGCCTCGTGCAGGTCATCGACACGGCCACCCCGGCCCGCTCGTTCGCCGACCTGCAGATCCCACTGCGCGTGAACGCGACCGATCTCGACACCGGTGAAGAGGTGGTGATCGTGCGGGGACCACTGAAGCCGGCCCTGCTCGCGAGCACCTGCCTGCCCGGGATCTTCCCCGTCATCGAGCATGCCGGCCGACGCCTCGTCGACGGCGGTGTCGTCAACTCGGTACCGCTCTGGCACGCGATCTCGGGGCCGGTCGACCGCGTCTACGTGCTCAACGTGTCGGGAAGCTTCTCCGACCGGCCGCAGCGCAGCCCGCTCGACGTGGTGATGACGTCGTTCGCCCACTCGCGCAACCAGCGCTACGAGCTCGAGCGCCGGCACATGCCGGCCGGCATCGAGCTGATCGAGCTCCCCAGGCCTCACGACGCGCGTGAGATCTACGACTTCTCCGGGGGCGAGGAGCTCATCGAGGCCGCGTACCAACTGACGACCGCCGCGCTCGACGCGTACGACCGGCGTGAGCGCGCCGTGCAGTCTTTCCACCGGCGCCCGCACCTCCCCTTCCGCCGCGCCCGCGCGGTCGAGGCGTAGCGCGCGGCCAGCGACAAACCCCGCAACGAGCGCGCCGCGCGTTCGTCCTACCGTCCGTGCCGCACGGTTCACCGGCGTCGAAAACGGCCTTTGGTACTGCACCTATGTCGTATGCGTAGAAAGTGCAGTACCAGGGACGGGGTTTGGGTTGTCGGTGCGCGGTTAACGCGCGCCGACGAGGAGGAGGGTGGCGTCGCGGGCGAAGTCGATGGCGAAGCCGGGGAGCACGCCGAGCACGACGATGGCCGTGGCCGAGATCGTGAGGACGGCGCGCGTCGGGAAGTCGACCACGACGCGCGCGGCAACGGGTTCGTCGGCCGCGGTGCCGTACATCGTCACGACGATGCGCAGGTAGACGAACGCTCCGACAACCGACGCGAGCAACGCGATCAGCACGAGCGGGTACTGGCCGACGTCGACCGCGGCCTTGAACACGCCGAGCTTGGCGACGAACCCACCGGTGAGCGGCACGCCCGCCTGCGCGAGCAGGAACACCGTGAGCAGGCCCGCGAGCAGCGGCTGCCGGGAACTGAGGCCCTTGTAGTCGCCGAGGTCGTGACTGCGGTCGCCCTTGGTGGCCATCACCCCGATCACACCGAACGCGCCGATCACCATGAACGCGTAGACGAGCAGGTAGAAGAGCGCAGCCGACGTGCCGTCGCGCGTCGCGACCTGCACGCCGATCAGCGCGAATCCGGCGTGACTGATCGACGAGTACGCGAGCATCCGCTTCACGTCGGTCTGCACAACCGCGGCAACGGTCCCGACGACGAGCGACACGACGGCGAGGCCCCACACCGCGGGCCGCCAGTCGACGCCGTACAGCGGGAACGTCCCGACGAAGATGCGCAGCAGCGCGGCAAACGCCGCCGCCTTCGTCGCCGAGGCCATGAACGCGGTGACCGGTGTAGGCGCTCCCTCGTAGACGTCGGGCGCCCACATGTGGAACGGGGCCGCGGCCACCTTGAACCCCAGCCCGACGAGCAAGAAGGCGAACCCGGCATCGAGGATGCCGACGTGGCCGAGATTGTTGGCCGCGAGGAAGGTCGCGATGCCCGTGAGCGACGTGGTGCCGGTCGCTCCGTAGGTGAGCGCGATGCCGTACAGGAAGATGGCCGACGAGAACGCGCCGAGCACGAAGTACTTGAGGCCCGCCTCCTGCGACTCGAGCCGGCGGCGGTCGAACGCGGCGAGGACGTAGAGCGCGATCGACAGGATCTCGAGGGCGAGGAACACGACGACGAGATCGTTTGCGGCCGCCATGATCATCATGCCGGCGGCCGACAACAACATCAGCGCGAGGTATTCGGGCCCGTCGAGGCGTTCGCGGACGAGATACACCGACGACAGCAGCACCGACAGCAGCGTCGCGATGAGCACGACGACGCGAATGAAGACCGAGAACCCGTCGACCGCCACCATGCCGCTGATCGCCTGGTACGGACCGTCCTGGCGCACGACATGCCAGACGACGGCGGTGCACACGCCCGACGCCGCGATGCCAGCGACGGCGATGAGCAACGACGCGTCGAACACGCGCGGCGAACGGCGCACGATCGAACGCAACATCACGATCGCGAGCGCGGCGGCGAAGAGACAGAGCTCGGGCGAGATCGAGACCCAGTCGATGTTCGGGACGGGCAGCGGCTTGGTCGGCGCGCTGGTGAGTGCGAGCAGCAGGTTCATGGTGCCGCCCGACCCGTTGTGGAGACCGCCGGCGCCCGGTAGTTGGTGGTCTGTTGCACGTGCGCGACGAGATCGTCGACCGCAGGCTTCACGCGGTCGAGAACCGGCTTCGGGTAGAGGCCGAGGAAGAGGCTGAGCCCGAGCAGCGGCACGACCGTCGCCAGCTCGCGGAACGTGATGTCGCGCATGCCGACGTTGTCACCCTTCGGCTCGCCCATGAACGCGCGTTGCACGGCCCAGAGCAGGTACACCGCGGCGAGGATCACACCGGTGGTCGCGACGACCGCGTACCAGCGTTGGGTGATGAAGGTGCCGAGCAGCGCAAGGAACTCACCGACGAAACCGGAGAAGCCCGGGAGGCCGATCGACGCGAACGTCGCGGTCACGAACAGGCCGCCGAGGATCGGCACCGACTTCCAGAGGCCGCCGAAGTCGGCGATCAGCCGTGTGTGGCGCCGGTCGGACAGCATCCCGATGAGCAGGAAGAGCGCGCTTGTGGTCAAGCCGTGGCTGATCATCGTGAACAGCCCGCCCTGGATGCCTTGGGTCGTGAGCGAGAACACACCGATCACGACGAACCCGAGGTGCGCAATCGACGAGTACGCGACGAGTCGCTTCAGATCGGACTGCATCGCGGCGACGATCGCGCCGTAGGTGATGCCGATGACGCCCGCCACGAGCAACACGGGTGCGAGATCGACGGCGGCCTGCGGGAACATCGGGATCGCGAAACGCAAGAAGCCGTAGGTGCCCATCTTGAGGAGCACACCCGCGAGGATGACCGAGCCCGCGGTGGGCGCTTCCGTGTGCGCGTCGGGCAGCCACGTGTGCAGCGGGAACAACGGCACCTTGACCGCGAACGCGACGCAGAACGCCAGGAACAGCGCGCGCCCGACGCCCGACGAGAGGTTGCCCTTCGCCGACGTCCATGCCGTGAGCGTGCGCACGTCGAACGTCAGCGGATGGCCGGCGTGGTGGTAGAGCAACGCGACGCTGAGCAGACCGACGAAGAGGAACGCGGAACCGGCCATCGTGTACAAGAAGAACTTCGTCGCCGCGTACACCTTGTTGCCATGACCCCACTCGGCGATGAGGAAGTACATCGGCACCAGCACGAACTCGAACGCCACGAAGAACAGGACGAGGTCGAGACTGAGGAACACCGCGATGAGCGCCGACTCGAGGAGGAGCATCCACACCGTGAACGCCTTCGGCCGTTCGATCTCGGCCGACGCAACCAACCCGATCGGAATGAGCAGGGCGGTCAGCGCCACCATGAACAGGCTGATCCCGTCGACGCCGAGCAGGTAGCGAACACCGAACGCGCTGATCCACTGGTGACTCTCGACGAACTGGTAGCCGTGCGCGGTCGTCTGGTACTGCACGAGCAGATCGACCGCGAACCCACCCGTCGCGGCAGTCGCGACGTAGCCGACGATGCGGGAGTACTCGGGCCGTCGGGACGGCATCAGGATCGCGATGACCGCACCGACCAACGGCGTGACGATCAGCGCGGTAAGGAGCGGAAAACCGCCGTTGGTCACGTGTTCGGCGATCACCGGCGCGGCAGCGAGCATCAGAGGTTCACCCGCAGAACGAAGAAGATCAGCAGCGCAACCGCGCCCAGGGCGATGCCCAGCGCGTAGTTGCGCACGAGGCCGGTCTGCACGCGCCGCAGGCCGCCCGCACTGGTGCGGAACGCGATGCCGACGCCGTTGACCGCACCGTCGATCACCTTCTTGTCGACTCCGTCGGCGAGGAACCGCGCAAGGCCGGTGACGGGGCCACTCACGACGCGCGCGAGGCCGATGTCGAAGTAGTACGCGTGCGCCCACACCTTCGCGACCGGACCGAGCTTGGCGTCGATCGGGTCTTCGCCCGTCGCGGTGAGTCCGTTGCGGTAGACCGAGTAGCCCCAGAGAATCCCGCCGACCGCGACGATGAGCGCGAACGTCGACAACGCGAAGCCGGTCGTGAAGGAACCGACCTCGACGCTGCGGCTGCCCGCGAACGACGGTGCGAGCCACTGGTTGAGGAAGTCGAGTGATTGCTTGGTGAACGGCAGGTTGAGGAGGCCCCCGACGATCGAGAGACCGGCGAGCGCGCCGAGCGGGATGAGCATCAGCGCCGGCGACTCGTGCGGCTCGTGCACCTCGTGCGCGGTTTCGCCGTCGCCGACGGCCTGCGGATCGCGGAAGCGTTCCGGCCCGTAGAACGTGAGCCAGACCAGGCGCGTCATGTAGAAGGCGGTGAAGAGGGCGGCGACGGCGCCGACGGCCCAGAGGCCGTAGCTGTGGTGCGCCCACGCCTTCGCCAGGATCTCGTCCTTCGACCAGAAGCCCGCGAACGGGATGACGCCCGCGATCGCGAGCCATCCGACGACGAAGGTCATCGCCGTGATCGGCATGTACTTGCGCAGCCCGCCCATCTTGCGCATGTCCTGCTCGTCGTGCATGCCGTGGATGACCGAGCCGGAGCCGAGGAAGAGCAGCGCCTTGAAGAACGCGTGGGTGACCATGTGGAAGATCCCGGCGGAGTAGGCGCCGACCCCGACCGCGATGAACATGTACCCGAGCTGGCTCAGCGTGGAGTACGCAAGCACCTTCTTGATGTCGTTCTGCTTGATCGCGACGGTGGCCGCGCCCAGTGCGGTGATCGCGCCGATCCACGAGATCACCGTGCCCGCGTGCACCGACCCGCTGATCGCGGAGACGTCGAGGAACACGTGCGCGCGGCACATGAGGTACACGCCGCCGGTGACCATCGTTGCGGCGTGGATGAGCGCGGAGACCGGGGTGGGGCCCTCCATCGCGTCGGGAAGCCAGACGTGCAGCGGGAACTGCGCGCTCTTGCCCATCGCCCCGAGGAAGAAAAGCAGCGCGATCGCGGTCACCGTGCCGTGCGACAGCGGCGCGATGCGGCCCGCGAGACCGGAGTAGTCGAGCGAGCCGGTCTTCGAGACAAGCAGGAACGTGCCGAGCAGGAAGCCGAAGTCGCCGACGCGGTTGGTGACGAACGCCTTCTTGCCCGCGACGGCCGCGGCGTTGCGCTCGAACCAGAACGAGACGAGGAGGTAGGAGCAGAGCGCGACGCCTTCCCATCCGAGGAAGGTGACGAGGAAGCTGCCGCCGAGCACGAGGATGAGCATCGAGGCGCCAAACAGGTTCATGTACGCGAAGAACCGCGAGAAACGGGGATCGCCGTGCATGTACCCGATCGAATACAGGTGGATCAGCGTGCCGATGCCGGTGACGAAGAGGATCATCGTGACCGACAGCGGATCGACGAGGAAGCTCATCTTCACGACGAAGCCGCCCGACTGGAACCAAGTCCAGAGCGAGCGCACCTGCTGACGCTCGTCGGCATGGCGACCGAGCAACACCGCAAACGTGATCACGGAGCAGAGGAACGCGAGGCCCATCGTCGACGTGGCGATCCAACCCGCGATCGGTTCGCCGATGCGCTTGCCGAACAACAGCAGCACGACCGCGCCGAACGCCGGAAGCGCAGGGATCAGCCAGACGAGATCGAGGACACCGTGACCGCTCAATCGATCAGCCCTTCAGCAGATCCACGTCGTCTGCGGTCGCGCCGGGTCGGCGCCGGAAGATGGCCACGATGATCGCGAGGCCCACCGCGACCTCGGCGGCCGCGACGACCAGGGTGAAGAACACGATGACCTGGCCGCCGACGTCGTTCAGGGCCTTGGCGAACGCAACGAACGTGAGGTTCGCCGCGTTCAGCATGAGCTCGATACACATGAACATGACGAGCGGGTTACGGCGGATGAGCAGACCGACCGCGCCGATCGTGAAGAGCATCGCAGCAACCGTGAGGTAGTAGCCGGGCGTGATCGTCATCGCGGCACCTCGTCGCTGTCGACGGTCTCCGGCGCCTGCCGCGAGCGGCGCGCCAAGACGACGCTGCCGACCACCGCGATGACGAGGAGCACTGCGGTGATCTCGAACGGCCAGAGGAAGTCGGTGAAGAGACGGCTCGCGAGGTTGTGCACGTTGCCGTCGGAGGGACTGTTCAGCGCACCGCGTGCCGACTGCGCCCCCGTCACCCAGTGCCGGCCCGCGAGCACGAGCACCTCGACCACGAGCAGCAGACCGAGTCCGAGCGCCGCCGGAACCTGCAGGCGATTGGGCTGCTCGAACGCCTCTCGTCGATCGACACCGAGCAGCATGATCACGAAGATGAAGAGCACGACGATCGCGCTCGCGTAGACGATGATCTGCACGATCGCGACGAGGTCGGCGTCTTCGAGCAGGAAGAACCCCGCGATCGCGATCAGCGCGAGCACGAGGAACAGGGCCGAGTGCACCGGGTTGCGGGCGAGGATGACTCCGAACGCTCCGCCGAGCGTGATCGCGGAGAAGACGAAAAAGAGCACCGCGGTCATGCGTCGCGCTCCGGCGCATCGTCGTTCGTCTGACCCTGCTCGGCCGCCCGGACGCCGAAGCCGAGCTCACCCGACCACGTCGCGCGCCCCTCGTACGCAGCCGACCCCGACGGCGACGTCGCGCGCATCCACGCACTGGTGTGCTCGTCTTCGTGGCCGTCCCACAGCTCCCACGGTTGGCGGCGGGCGCGGCCGTCGTCGTCGACGAGCAGTTGGTCCTTGGTGTAGATCGCGTCGGCGCGGTTCGTGAACGAGAACTCGAAGAGCTTCGTCTCGGTGATGGCCTCGGTGGGGCAGGCCTCCACACACAGGTCACAGTGGATGCAGCGCAGGTAGTTGATCTCGTAGACGAAGCCGTAGCGCTCCCCCGGCGAGACCGGATCGTCGGTGGGGTTGTCGGCGCCGCGCACGTAGATGCAGCGCGCCGGGCACACGCCCGCGCACAGCTCGCACCCGATGCACTTCTCCATCCCGTCCTCGTACCGGTTGAGGACGTGACGGCCGTGGAGACGCTCGGGCCTCGGGCTCTTCTCTTTTGGATAGTCGGTGGTGAGCCGCGGCTTGAACATCTGCCGCAACGTCACGCCGAATCCTGCGAGCCGGCCCATCAGCGGAACTCCTCGACGGTCTCGCCGGGCTTGGGAATCGCGAGCCACAACATCCCGTACGCGCCGAGCGCGAGCAGGACCGCGGCCGGCAGGGCGATCCAGAGGTGCCACCCGTTCTGACGCGCGACGACGATCGTGGCCGACACCATCACCCAGAGGATCGCGATCTCGATGAGGTACTTCCATCCGAGCGCCATCAACTGGTCGTAGCGCATCCGGGGCAGCGACGCGCGGAGCCACACGGTGCCGAAGAGCAACGCGAGCACCTTCACCATGAACCACACCACCGGCATGAGCCAGACGTTGATCGTGCCAGTCCTCGAGAGGAAGCCGAGCGCCGGGCCCGACGGCCCGCCCAGGAACAGCGTGACCGCCACCGCCGACATCGTGATCACGTTCATGAACTCGGCGAGGAAGAAGATCGCGAAGCGGATGCCGGTGTACTCGGTGTGGAACCCGCCGACCAGCTCCTGCTCGGCCTCGACGAGATCGAACGGAGGGTGATTCGTCTCCGCGGTCGCGGCGATGAGGAAGATTCCGAACGGCACCAGCGCCGGCAGCCAGTACCACTCGCGCACGATCGAGCCCACGTTGACCCACGCCTGGTTCTGCACGATCGTGCGGGTGGAGAGCGTGCCCGCCTGGATGAGCACGCCGAGGACCGCGAGCCCGAGCGCGCCTTCGTACGAGAGCAGCTGCGCGGACGCGCGCACGGAGCCGAGCAGCGGGTACTTCGAACCCGACGACCACCCCGCGAGCATCACGCCGTACACACCGATACCCGACATCGCGAGGATGAACAGCACGCCCATCGGGAGCTCGGCCACCTGGAGATAGGTCTGGTGCCCCAGGATCGACACCCGCCCGCCAACGGGGATCACACAGAACATGAGGAAGGCAGGAAGCAGCGAGAGATAGGGCGCGAGCTTGAACACCGGCCGGTCGGCCGTGTCGGGGATCGACTGCTCCTTGAAGAACAGCTTGATGCCGTCGGCCAGCGTCTGCAGCACACCGTACGGCCCCGCGTTGTCGGGGCCGACGCGGTTCTGCATGTCGGCGATGACTTTGCGCATCGCCCAGATGTAGAGCATCACCGAGACGAGCAGCAGCACGAACGCGCCCACGACCTTGATGAGGATCACGGCCAGCACCGACCAGCTGATGTGACCGGTGAGTGCGGGGTCGGTGGCGAGGAGGCCGAAGGTTCGCAGCGCGCTCACCGGAGGGTCTCCACCCTGATGTCGGTGACCGGCGCCGAGAGATCGATGAGCTCGGCCGCGCCCTCGTGGTCGGGCGTGAAATAGAGCCGCGCGATGCCCGCCGGCAGCCGCAACTCGACCTGCACCACGAGGTTGAGGCTCGTGCGCTGCGAGGTGACTTTGACGATCGCACCCTCGTCGACACCGATGCGCGCGAGATCGGTCGCGCTCACGAGGAGCGCGACATCGCGCGCAAGCGCAGCGATCGCGGGCGACGATGCGACCGTCCGTCCCCCGTCGTACAGCGTGCGGCCCGTCACGAGGCGCAGAGCGTACGCGTCGCGCGCCGGGAGTTCCGGGGAACCAAACGAGCGATCCCACACGATCAAGTTCGGTGTCGAGCTCGGACCGGCTGCCGCGATCACATCGGTCGCATTCGCGTGCGCTTCACCGTCTTGTTCCGCACTCCGATCCGTCGCTGCGGCTGCTCCGGTCTCGTCTGCATCCCGGACTGCCCTGATTGGTTCCCAGGAGGCGCCGGAGCCGTCGTCGGCGAGGATCGTGAGACCACCGGCGCGCAGCACGATCTCGGAACGGTGCTCGGCGACCGGGAGTACGACGCCGTCGCGCGCCCGGCGCAACAGCTCCGCGGTCGCGCCGGCGAAGGCGGGCGCGACCTTGGCGATCTCGTCGGTGACCTCGTCGACCTGCTCGAGATCGAAGTCGGAGCCCAGGCGGAGCGCAAGCTCGCCGGCAATGCGCCAGTCGTCCATCGCGCTGCCCGCCGGCGAGACCTTGCGCCCGAGGCGCTGGACGCGACCCTCGAGGTTCGTGACCGTGCCCTGCTTCTCGCCCCAGAGCGTCACGGGCAGCACGACGTCGGCCTGTCGAACCGAATCGGAGAGGAACGCGTCGACCGCGATCACCGAACCGACGATTTCGAACGCCTCCCGCACGAGCGCACGGTCGGGGAAGTCGGCGAGCGGGTCGCAACCCACGAGCACCAGCGCGTGGATCTTGCCCGCGGCTGCGGCGCGCAGGATTCCCGTGGCGTCGAGGCCCGTGGTCTCGGGGACCGCGCCCCACGCCGATGCAAACGCGGCGCGCCCGTCGGCCAGCGAAACCCGTCCGGGAAGCACTCCCGGCGCGAGACCGAGCTCGAGTGCACCGTGCACGTTGCCGCGGCGCAGCGCGGAGAGGAAGCCGACCTGAGGCAGCGCGGCGAACGCGGCAGCGGCGCGCAGCGTGTGATCGGGTCGCTCCGCCAGCGACGCGCGGCCGAGCACGACGATCACCGCACCGTCGCGTTCGCGTATCGCGGCCGCGGCTCGACCGATCGGATCGTCGGCGACCGCAGCTCCACTGTTGACCGCGCTCATGAGCCGCTCGGCCAGGGCGCCCGACTCGCCTGGCGCGCACCGCATCGCGATCGACCCCGGAATCGATCCGCCGTCGAACGCGAAGTCGATGACGGGAACCTTCAGCTCCACGGCGGCGCGACGGACGCGTAGGTGCAGAACCGGCAACTCTTCCTTGAGGTCGGGACCCACCAACACGATCGCGGCGGCGTGATCGAGATCGGCGATCTGCGCGCGGGGAAGGCCGAGCACCACTTCCGCCGGCAAACCGTCGGCGAGTTGCGCGTCGACGTTGTCGGTGCCGATCACACCCTTGGCCAGGCGCGCCCACGCGTACGCGTCCTCGTTGCTGCCCCGGGCCCCGCCGAGCACGGCGATCGCCCCCGGGCCGTGCATCGACTTCGTGCGTTCGAGGATCGAGGCCGCCGCGTCGAGCGCCTCGGGCCACGGCTTCTCCACGAGTGCGCCGTCCTCGCGTACCTGCGGCTCGATGACGCGCGTCTCGCTGTGGACGTATTCGAAGCCGTAACGACCCTTGTCGCACAGCCAACCGTGGTTCACCGGCTCCGAATCGACACCGAGGAACCGCACGAGCCGGTCGGTCGACGACTGCAGCGCGCCGCGGCACTGGACCGCGCACGTCGTGCACGACGTCTCGACGGTCGCGAGGTCCCAGGGACGCGCGCGGAACCGGTAGGGCTTCGCGGTGAGCGCGCCCACCGGGCAGATCTGCACCGTGTTGCCCGAGAAATACGACGCGAAGGGGTGGTCGGGGAAGTTGAGGACCTCGGTGCGATCACCGCGGTCGACGAACGTGATCAGCGGATCGCCCGCGATCTCGTCGGCGAAGCGCGTGCAGCGCGCGCATTGGATGCAGCGCTCGCGGTCGAGCAGCACCACGTCGCTGATCGGGATCGGCTTCTCGAAGTGGCGCTTCTCCTCGGTGAACCGCGACTCACCGGGACCGAACGCGAGGGTCTGGTCCTGCAGCGGGCACTCGCCGCCGCGGTCGCACACCGGGCAGTCGAGCGGGTGGTTCACCAGCAGGAACTCGAGCACGCCGTCTTGGATCTTCTTCACCGTGTCGGTCTGCGTATGGCAGACCATCCCGTCGGTGACGGTGGTGGTGCACGCGGGCGGGAAGCCGCGCACGCCTTCGACCTCGACGAGGCACATGCGGCACATGCCGACCGGCTTCATGCGCTCGTGCCAGCAGAACCGCGGGATGTAGACGCCGTGCTCCTGCGCGACCTTGATGAGCAGCTCGCCGGGCTTCGCCGTCACCTCGCGCCCGTCGATGGTGACGGTCGCGACGGTCGGCTTGGCGCCGGGCTTCGGCTCAGTAGTTGTCATGCGGGCGCTCCAGCACCGAGCCGCGCTTCGATCTCGGCGCGGAAGAACTTGTCGAGGCTCACGATCGCCGAGACCGCGCTCGGTCCGAGTGGGCAGATGGTCGTCTGACTGAACGGTGCGTTGAGTCCCGGCGAGATGTTGTCGCCGACGTCGAGCAGCATTTTGAGATCGGATGGTGAACCGAGGCCGTGCGCCATGCGGTACAGCACTTTCTCGATCCAGCCGGTTCCCTCACGACACGGCGTGCACTTCCCGCACGACTCGTGCGCGAAGAACTTCGCGAGCCGCCACGCGACGAGGATCGGGTCGGTCGTCTCGTCGAACACCATCACCGCGCCCGAGCCGAGCATCACGCCGAAGGTCTGCTGCACGTAATCCATGTCGAGGGGGGCGTCGAGGTGCTCGTCGCTGCCGATCAACCACTGCGACGACGCTCCCCCCGGGATGAAGAACTTGACCTTGCGTCCGCCGGGCACTCCACCCGCGAGCTCATCGATGAGCTGACGGAACGTGATGCCCAGCTCGACCTCATAGTTACCGGGCTTGTTCACGTGTCCCGATACCGAGAAGATGCGCGTTCCGGTCGAGCGGTTCACGCCGAGCTTCGCGTACTCGGCGCCGCTCATCGCCATGATGTGCGGCACGGTCGAGAGCGTCTCGACGTTGTTCACGACGGTCGGCTTCGCGTAGAGCCCCTCGATCGCGGGGAACGGCGGACGGATGCGCGGCATGCCGCGTTCGCCTTCGAGACTCTCGAGCAACGCGGTCTCTTCGCCGCAGATGTACGCGCCGGCGCCCCGGTGCACGACGATGTCGAGCGCAAAGTCGGTGCCGAGCACATTGGAACCGAGGAAGCCGCGCGCCTTGGCCGAGACGATCGCCTCGGTGAGTCGCTCGTAGCCGAGGGCGAACTCGCCGCGCAGGTAGACAAACGCAAGGTTGCACTGCAGCGCGAACGCAGCGATGGCGATGCCCTCGACGAGCTGGTGCGGATCGCGCTCGATGAGCATGCGGTCCTTGAAGGTCGAAGGCTCACCCTCGTCGGCGTTGACCACCAGGTACCGCGGAAACGATCCGGCCGGCAGGAACGACCACTTCTGACCGGTCGGGAAGCCCGCGCCACCACGCCCGCGCAATCCCGATGCCTTGACCTGCTCCTGCACATCGGCCGGGTTGTTCGCGCTCACGACCGCGCGGAGTTGCTCGTACGCGCCGGACCCGACGGCACCGTCGATCGTCCACGAGTCGTCGGGACGGTCGTGCAGCCGCTTGGTGACGAACCGCGTCTCTTGAACGGTCACGTCCGGCTTCCCGACACGGTGCGGGCGACGGAGCGGCCCGACTTGTAGTCGTCGACGACCCGCTCGGCCGTTTGGGGTGTCATGTGCTCGTGGTACTCGTAGTTGACCTGCAACGCGGGCGCACCGCCGCACGCGGCGAGGCACTCGACCTCTTCGACCGTGACCGTGTCGTCGTCGCCGTAGCGCGCCGAGAGCGCATCGAGGATCTCCGGTCCGCCGGTGACGAGACACGTGACATTCGTGCACACCGAGACGATCAGTGAGCCACACGGCCGGCGTTTGAACATCGTGTAGAAGGAGCACGTGCCCTGCACCTCGGCCGGCGTGACGCCGGTGAGCTCCGCGATCTCCTCCATCGCCTCTCTGGTGAGCCAGCCGTCCTGATCCTGCGCGAGGTGCGCGAGCGGAAGGATCGCCGACTTCGCGCGCGGGTAGCGAGCGACGATCTCGCGCGCCTTCGCGGTGTTCACGTCGGAGAACGGCATCGTTAGCGGTCGACCTCCCCCAGGATCGGGTCGATGCTCGACACGATCGCAACCGCGTCGGCCACGAGGCTGTTGCGCACCATCGGTCCCATCGCCTGCAGGTTGTAGAACGAGGGACCGCGGATGTGCATGCGCACCGGCTTCCCGGAACCGTCGCTCACCATGTAGCAACCGATCTCACCGCGCGGCGACTCGACCGCCGTGTACGTCTCGCCGGCTGGGACCTTGAAACCCTCGGTGAAGAGCTTGAAATGGTGGATCAACGCCTCCATCGACTCGTCGATGCGAGCACGCGGCGGCGGTGTGACCTTCCGATCCTGCACGCGGTAGTCGCCGCCGGGCATGTTCGCGACGCACTGGCGGACGATCTTCACCGACTCGAGGATCTCGTAGAGCCGGATGCGGTAGCGGTCGAAGACGTCGCCGTTCTCGGTGAAGATGACGTCGAAGTCGACGTCGTCGTACGCAAGGTACGGCTGGGCCTTGCGCAGATCCCAGGCGAATCCGGTGGAGCGCAGGATCGGGCCCGTGATCGAGAGCGCAATGCACTCCTCGGTCGTGATCGCGCCGATGCCGACGGTGCGTTCCAACCAGATCGGGTTCTCCGAGAGGAGCGCGTCGTACTCGGCGACCCCGGCTTCGACGATGTCCATCGTGTTGAGAACGTGTTCACGCCAGCCGTCGGGCAGGTCGGCGGCGACTCCACCAACTCGGATGTAGTCGTGGTTCATGCGCAGGCCGGTGATCGACTCGAGGAGGCGGAGAACTTCCTCACGCTCACGCCAGCCGTAGATGATCATCGACACCGCGCCGATGTCCATGCCGTTCGTGGCCTGGAACAGCAGGTGCGACGAGATGCGATTCAGCTCGACGAGCATCATGCGCATCCACGTCGCGCGCTCGGGAACCTCGAGATCGAGCAACCGTTCGACGGCCGTCGCGTACACGAGCTCGTTGGAGAGTGGCGACGCGTAGTCCATGCGCGTGACGTTGGTCGCACCCTGCACGTACGTGAGCTCCTCGCCGGTCTTCTCCATCCCGGTGTGGAGATAGCCGATGATCGCCTTCGCGCGCACGACTTCTTCGGAGTCGAGCTCCATCATGATGCGCAGCACGCCGTGGGTCGACGGGTGCTGCGGCCCCATGTTGATGACCATCGTGTCGCCGAGCTCGTCGACCGGCCACGTGCCACCGGTCATCACGATCTCGCGCTCACGCGTGCGCAACTCCTGCGCGCCTTCGCCGGTCTGGCGCTCGAGGCGGGCCTCGTCGGCGGGCACGCGGTGGAACGGGTGGTCGGCCGCGGCTTCCTGCGACCCGATCGGCTCGGCGATCGCGTCCTCGCTCGGGTCGAGCACGTTCGGGTCGGTGACGCCCGCGAGCTCGTCGCTCATCGTTCCCGCTCCTGGCGCCTGCGGCGCCGGGCCGCTCGGGCCCCGCTCGCGACTGGGCCGGATGTCGCTTTCACGACGCGTATTTCCGTCTGCTCGCTCATCGCGGCCTCGGATCGCCCTTGAAGGTGACGGGGACGCGCGCGGACGGATCGTCCTTGCGCAACGGGTGACCGACCCAGTCGTCCGGCATCAGGATGCGAGTGAGATCGGGGTGACCGTCGAAGCGGATCCCGAACAAGTCGAACACCTCGCGCTCGGCGAAGTCAGTGCCCGGATACACGCCGGTGAGCGACGGCACCGACGGGTCGGACTCCGGTACTTCGCAGATCAAACGGATGCGGCGGTTGCGCGTGTGCGAGAGGAAGTTCGCGACGACTTCGAAGCGCTCAGGAGCGACACCCGGCGCGGCGTGACGCACGCCGTCGACGAGATGGTCGACGGCCGTGACATCGACGCACATCGTGAACTGCTCGTCGTCGCGCAGGTACCCACCTGCGTCGGCGAGGTGCGCCCGGTCGAGGTAGACGACGCTCTGCCCGTGCGACTCGAAGAAGATCGCGTCGGCGAAGCGGTCGCACAACGCGGCCGCGACTTCGTCGGACGGTCGGTCCTCAACAGGTCGCGGGGGCGCGGGTGCTTCCGGCTCGCCCTCGTGATCTGGTTCACGAACTTCGTCGGCCATGGTTCTTGAAGGGGTTCTCGAGCGATTGTCGGACGGTCGGCAGGCTCAGGCGGAAGCGGGCTCGAGCGTCACGCCCGCACCGCCGTGCGGGGTGGTCTCACGACGCTTCATGAGCTCACCGGTGCGGATCATGTCGTGCAGGGTCAGGATGCCGTGCATGAGGGTCTCAGGTCCGGGTGGACAGCCCGGGACATAGACGTCGACCGGCACGATCTGGTCGACGCCCTGCACGATCGCGTAGTTGTTGAACATTCCACCGGTGCTCGCGCAGACCCCCATCGAGATCACCCACTTGGGCTCCACCATCTGGTCGTAGACCTGACGGAGGACCGGGGCCATCTTGTTGCTCACGCGTCCGGCGACGATCATCAGGTCGGCCTGGCGCGGGCTGGCGCGGAAGACCTCCATGCCGTAGCGCGCGAGGTCGTAGTGCGCGGCGCCGGCAGCCATCATCTCGATCGCGCAACACGCGAGGCCGAACGTCGCGGGAAAGACGGAGTTGCGGCGGGCCCAGCGCACGAGATCTTCGAGCGGAGCGGTGAGGAAGTTGTGGCTGACCTGCTCGAGACCCATGGTGGCGCCCGCCCTCAGGCGGCTTCGTGCTCCGGGCTCGCGATCGGCGCCGTGGCCGCGTTCGCCGGCGTCGGATCGAAGACCGCGATCGCCGAGCGGCGCAGCGGACCGATACCAGCCGAGACGCGTCGCTGGACCGGTCCCCATGCGAGCGCGCCGACCGACAGCAGGTACGCGAACGGCACCAGCAGCCCGAAGACGAACACACCCATCGCGACGAGGCCGAACAGCCCGAGCTGTCGGAACACCGTGACGAAGGGATAGAGGAACACGATCTCGACGTCGAGCACGATGAACGCCATGGCAACCAGGTAGAACTTGACCGGAAAGCGCTCTGCGGGCTCGACCTCGGGCACGATCCCGCACTCGTACGGGGCCTGCTTGGCCGAATTGGGCTCCTGCGTGCCGAGCAGCCCGGACGCGACGAACGACAGGCCGGCAAAGGCGACGACGAGGCCGATCATCAAGACGATCGGCAAGTAATCGTTCACGGGTCGGAGCGTATCGCCCGCGGGCAGTCGCGGGTCGAAGGGCGGGCCGCGGGGTCAGAACCGTTGGTCAGACGGGGCTGAGCGCGACCAGGCGTTCGACGATCTTGTACGCCGCCTCGGCGGGCCCGATCTCGTCGGGCCGCAGCAGGTTCGCCATGATGCGCAGCACCCACTCCATCAGCGGTCGGCTCTGCATCCCGACCCGCGTGAGCTCGCGCATGACCGCGGGGTTGCCGATGGCGGTCACGAAGGTGCGCGCGACCTTGAAGTAGAGGCCGTACACCTCGTCGAGGCGTTCGGTGTAGGTCTGCAGCGCGAGGCCGTCGTCGGTCGCCAGCGCGAGGTCGACGGCATCGGCGGCCAACCGTCCCGTCTCGTACGCGACCGAGATGCCCTCGCCGTTGAACGGGTTGACGGTGCCTGCGGCGTCGCCGGCCACGACGAAGTTCGGTCCGACGGTGGGGTGGATCGAGGTGCCGGTGGGGAGCTTCCCGCCGGTCGGTGCGCAGGTGGCCGTGTCGGGCCCGATGCCCCACCGGGCCGGCGCGGTCTCGCAGAAGGCCTCCATCAGGTGGGAGGTGTTGACGTCCTTCCAGCCGCGGAAGGTGGAGAGGAGCCCGACGCCGACATTGACCGTGCCGTCGCCGACCGGAAAAATCCACCCATACCCTGGCAAATGGTTCCCGTCACGGTCGCGGAGGTCGAGGTGGCTCTCGATCCAGGGCTCATCGTGGTACGGACTGGTGAAATAGCCGCGAATCGCCATGCCGAGCGGGAAGCTGCGGTCCCGGACCGTGCCGAGCGCCCGGCCGAAGCGCGAGTTGGCCCCGTCGGCGACGATCACGTACCGGGCCCGGACGACCTCGGTCGTGCCGGTGTCGGCCCGCCGGACCACCGCGCCGTCGAGGATCCCGCGCTCGAGCACCGGCCCGATCGCTTCGCTCGCGGGCCAGAGGGTCGCCCCCGCCTTCACCGCGCGCTCGGCCACCATCTGGTCGAGCTCGCTGCGCCGGACGACATAGCCGTAGCCGGGGAAGTCGGGATGGTCGGGCCACGCGAGCTCGAGGGTGACGCCGTGAGCAATCGACCGGAGCCCGTCGAAGCGATGGAACTCCGACAGCGGTTCGGCGAGACCCATGTCGTGCAGTTGGCGCACGGCTCTCGGCGTGAGGCCGTCGCCGCACGTCTTCTCGCGCGGGAACCGCTTCTTCTCGACGAGAAGCACTCGCCGTCCCCGCTCCGCGAGCCAGTAGGCCGCAGCCGCGCCCGACGGTCCCGCGCCGATCACGAGAACGTCGTAGCGATCGCTTGTGCGTTCGTGCATCACGCGTCCGTTCGCGGACGACAGGGCGGTTGTGCTCATGCTCCCACGCCCATGATCCGGAACGCGCAACGCGCCCGTCGCGGGCCCTGTTCAACAATGTGCCCACGCCTCATCTAGCGTGGTAGCAATCATCTCCACGGACAGAGGAGATCGGGGAGCGTCCAATGCTCGCGGTGCACATTCCCAACCCTCTTCCCAAGAGCGTGCTCGGCTTCAACATGTCGTGGACGCATGCCGCCGGCCGTCTGATCTGGGCCGTCGTGATCCTCCTCATCGGGCTGGCCGTGATCGGATTTCTCGCGCGGCGCCCGAAGCCGGCCGAGCCCCCGACGTGGGCGCAGGCGATGCTCGGTGCACTGGCCGCGTTCTCGCTGATGATCGTTGCGTACGGCACGATCCCGCACGAGTGGATCGTCTACGCGAACTCGTACCTGCGGTGGGGCACCGCGAAGTACGTGTTCCAGAGGAACCGCTTCGTTCATTTCGACGTCAACAAGCAGACAGCCAACGACGCGATCGCGGCCGTCATCTACGTCGTCATGCTCACCCTGAACATCAGGCTCTTCCAGATCTGGCAGCGACGTCCGGTCGCGGCACCCCTGTCCGACGACGGCGCGGCGTCAAGCGAGTCGGACCCGGCGGGAACGTCGGCGTACGGGCGACCCATGACGGCGAAGGTGTGACGCGCGATGCCGCGTAACGACGCCAATCCGCCGATGCCGGAGTTCGCAGCCGACTACGTGCTGCAAGAGGTCGATCCGTCGTGGCTCACGTCCGCGGTGAAGCCGAAGCAGTTCCTGCACATCGACCAGGCCGAGTGCATCCTCTGCGAAGGCTGCGTCGACATCTGTCCGTGGAAGTGCATCCACATGTTGTCGGTCGACGCGATCGACGACTCCGTCAACGCGGACCGCCCGGGCGACGACCCGAAGGACCACGTGTTCTTCGTCGTCGACGAAGACGTGTGCACGCGCTGCGCGCTCTGCGTCGACCGCTGCCCGACCGGCGTCATCATCCTCGGCAAGGTCACCAACGACTGGGCCGAAGGCGATCCCAATGTCCGCACCAACCGGCACGGCTACGCCTACGGCGTGCGCTTCTAGGAGACATCGTGGCCAACGGGAACGGCAGCAACGGCAACGGATCGGGTGGGCTCGGCGTCAAGGTGAGCGCGCGCGCTTCGGAGCTCGGCGACAAGCTGCAGGGCTCCCAGGCGTGGAACTCGATCTTCCGGCCGGGATCGATCTACCGCAAGGGCTACACCGACAGCCCCAGGAACCGCTCGTACGTGATCATGAACAACGTGCTGTTTCACCTTCACCCCGTGAAGGTGAAGCGGCACGCGGTGAAGGTCTCCTACACGCTGTGCCTCGGCGGCCTCTCGTTCTTCCTCTTCATCCTGCTCACCGTCACCGGCATCTTCTTGATGTTCTTCTACCGCCCGACCGCGGCCGACGCGTGGAGCACGGTGCAGAACCTCGAGACCGCGGTCACGTTCGGCTCACTCGTGCGAAATATGCATCGCTGGGCCGCGCACCTCATGGTGCTCACGGTGTTCCTGCACATGAGCCGCGTCTTCTACCACGGCGCGTACAAGGCGCCCCGAGAGTTCAACTGGGTGATCGGCGTCATCCTGCTCACGCTCACGCTGCTGCTCTCCTTCACGGGCTACCTGCTCCCGTGGGACCAGCTCGCGCTGTGGGCCGTCACCGTCGGCACCAACATGATGGGCTACACCCCGGTCTTCGGCAGCCAGGTTCGCTTCGTGCTGCTGGGTTCCAAGGAGATCGGCAACGACACATTGCTGCGATGGTACGTACTTCATGTACTGATGCTGCCTTTTGTGATCGTGATCTTCATGGCCGTCCATTTCTGGCGCGTCCGCAAGGACGGCGGCATCTCCGGACCGTTGTAGGGCCGGAAGGAGCACCATGGCCGAAGTACCCGAACATCTCCTCAAGCGCAGCCGCGAACGCCGCAAGGCGCTCGGCCTCCCCGTCGACGGCGAAGAGGACGACGCGCCCGCGGCCGAAGTCGCCGACGCCGGCGGCGAGACCGTGCCGGCGGAAGAGGCCGCGCCCGTCGCCGACGCCGGCGGCGAGACCGTGCCGGCGGAAGAGGCCGCGCCCGTCGCCGCCAGTGCCGACGCGGGCGAAGTCATCACCGAAAGCGTCGGTGGTGTCCCCGCCGCGCTGCTCGAGCGCTCGCGCAAGCGCAAGGCCGCGCTCGCCGGTGGTGGCGGCGGTGCAGCCCCTGCAGGCGGAGGCGGCACCGCGACCGCGACGCTGCCGCGCGCGGCTGCCGCGACCGCACCCGCGCCGAGCGGCACCGGGCCCGGCGGTCACACCCAGCGGCTCCTCACGGTCGTCAAGTCGGGATCGATCCAGCAGACGCGTGCCGACGCGCAGGACAAGGTGCACGTCTGGCCGCACCTGCTCGTCATCGAGTTCGCGTCGATCCTGTCGGTCACCGCGTTCCTCACGATCTTCTCCGCGCTCGTGAAGGCGCCGTTGCTCGGCCTCGCCGATGTGAACCAGACGCCGAACCCGTCGAAGGCACCGTGGTACTTCCTCGGGCTCCAGGAGCTCCTCACCATGTTCACGCCGATGGTCGCGGGCGTCACGATCCCCGGCATCGCACTCGGCCTGCTCATGATCGCCCCGTACGCAGACAAGAACCCGTCGCACAAGCCGAGCGACCGAAAGTTCGCGATCTGCATCTTCACGGTGTTCCTCATGTTCTGGTCGATCCTCGTCATCATCGGCTCGTTCTTCCGTGGGCAGGGCTTCAACTTCACCTTCCCGTGGAACGACCACGTCTTCTTCGAGCTCTAAGGAGAAATCGTGATCGTCGTCATCCCGATCGTCATCGTCATCCTCATCGCACTCGCCAGCCTCTTCCTGCTCGCGAACCGGCAGCGCTCCGCAACCGGGAACCTCAGCCGCGAGACGTTGAGCCGCGACGCGAGCACCGACCCCAAGGGCAACGACGCCGCCACGGGTACCGAGCTCGAGCTCAGTGCCGAGGCGCGCGGGCGCGCCGACGACGCGCGCGCGCAGGCCGCTGGTGGGCTCGCGAAGCGCCGGGGCTCCACCCCGGTCGTCTGGGAACCGGTCGACCCGGAAGAGCTCGGTGTCACCCGCCGGCAGTTCCTCAACCGCGGGATCCTCGTCACCGTGCTCGCCGCGCTCGGCACCTTCGGGGCGAGCCTGCTTGCGTTCCTCTGGCCGTCGAGCAGCGGCGGTTTCGGCGGCACGATCGCGGCCGGGAAGCTGTCCGACATCACCTCGTTCATGGCGACCAACCTGCAGCCGTTCTACGTTCCCGAGGCGCGGACCTACATCCAGCCGTATCCCGCGAACGCGCTGCCCAACGCGAAGAAGATCTACGACGACTACATCTACGCCGGCATGGAGCAGGGCATCGTCGCCCTGTACCAGAAGTGTGTGCACCTCGGCTGCCGAGTCCCGTGGTGCCAGTCGGCGCAGTGGTTCGAATGCCCCTGCCACGGCTCGAAGTACAACCGGGTGGGCGAGAAGCGCGACGGGCCGGCACCACGCGGTCTCGACCGTTTCCAGGCGCTCATCTCCGGCGGTGCTGTCAGCATCAACACCGGGCTGCTCTCCGTGGGCCCGCCCATCGGCACCAACACGACCGGACAAGTGGCAGAAGGCCCGCACTGCGTTGGCTGAGAGGGAGGCATGCACCACATCGCGTGTGCGCACGTCATGACTGATCCCGACGGGAGATCGTCATGAGCGTTCGCAATGTTCTCGTCGTGATCAATCTCGCGGCGCTGCTGGCACTCGCGATCTTCGCGATCGTGTCGGTCAAGCGCACCCGCGAAACCCACACGCCGCAAAACCTCGCGGTGTTCCACGACGACGAGACCCTCGAAGGCCCGCACCTCGAGCGCGTGCTCGGCTGGACGCTGTTCTTCGCCGCGCTCGTCGCGGTCGCGCTCCCGATCTACTGGCTGCGCGAGCCCAACCGCCAGCACGAGTCGGCGCACTACTTCAGCAGCGGTGCCGTCGAGCGCGGCGCGACGCTGTTCGCGAACAACCAGATGACCGCGTACGACCAGGCGAAGTCGCTGCAGTGTGCCAACTGCCACGGCACCGATCTCGGTGGCGGCTCGACCAGCGTCGCACACATCTTCAAGGACAAGAGCGGCAACCTCGTGCCGTGGAGAGCACCGGCACTCAACACGGTGCTGCTGCGCTTCTCGCCGCAAGAGGTCAACCAGATCATCACGTACGGGCGGCCCGGGACCCCGATGCAGCCGTGGGGTGTCGCAGGAGGCGGCCCGAAGAACGTGCAGAGCATCAACGACCTCGTCGCGTACATCAAGTCACGGCAGCTGACTCCGGAACAGGCACGCAAGCAGTCGAACGATGCGCTCGCGGCGTACGCCGGCGAACCGTCCCAGCAGCTCAAGGCGGCGCAGGAAGCGCTCACCGCCGCACAGAAGAATCTCATCAAGGTCGAGGACAACCCCAAGGCCGCCGCGGTCGACGTCACGACCGCACACACTGCCGTCACCGATGCCCAGAGCGCGCTGAGCTGGGCCGAAGACTGGTCGGCCCGAAGAAAAAACGTGTCCCAAGGACAACTCCTGTTCGAGGTGAACTGCGCCCGGTGTCACACCATGGGTTGGTCGGTGTTCGATCCGTCGACGGGCATGAAACCCGAGAACGTGATCGAACAGCCGGGCGGCGGCGCGTTCGGCCCCGACCTGAGTCAGGAGCTCGCGCGCTTCTCCGACAACGCGAACGGAGCCGGCCTCGCCCAGCAGATCGCGTTCGTGTCACTCGGCTCCGACTTCGAAGCCCCGTACGGCAACAACGGAGTCGGTACCGGCCGGATGCCAGGATTCGGTGTGCTGTTGACGAAGGAGCAGATCACCGAGATCGTCACGTACGAACGTGAAGGGCTCGACAAGACCACTGACAAGCTCGAAGCGGTCGACTATCCCGGCGCGAAGTTCTAGGAGCCTGTGATGCACCTCGCCCTCGTCCTCGCCGCCTCGAACACGTTGTGGGATCCGACGATCATCGGCATCCTCGCTCCCGTCGCGGGCGTGTTCCTGTTCTGCGGATCGGCTTACCTGCTGCTCTCGACCAACCTCGGGGCGCGGCTTGGGTTCCTGGTCGCGGCCGCGGCACTGACGGGCTTCATGGTGCTGCTCAGCACCCTGTGGCTCACGACGAGCACACCGCTCGAGAGCCCCAAGGGCCGGGCTGCGGCGTGGAAGGCGGTCGAGGTCGACACCTCGTTCACCGACGCGAAGATCCCCGCGATCCGTAATATCGCGCAACAAGGATCGCTGCTGATTCCGCAGACCGCCACGACCATCCGATCCTTCCTCGACAGCGCGTTCGTGCGGGCGGTCACGCTGCCGGGCGCCAAGCCGAAGGTGCAACCGTTCGCGCAGTTCGACAGCGGGTTGCAGTACATCACCGACGACCCGACACAGAACCTGCGCACGTACCAGGTCGGCGGTGAGCCGAACCGCTACTTCTGGCACAAGCCCGAGTACGCGGCGGTGCAGTACTGCGTTGCGCTCGTGCAGACCGTTCCGTTCGGTCAGAAGCCTCCGCTACCGAAGTGCGACCCCGACATCCCGCGCAAGGTTGCCGTGCTCGAGTACGACTTCGGCTCCACCCGCCTGCCACCGGTCTGCTACCTGTTCGGCTCGATCATCCTCTTCGTCATCAGCATGCTCGGCCTGCACTGGTACGAGCTCGACGAGCGTGAGCGCGAGCGCGAGAAGCAGCGGTTGGCGAAGAGCCCCGTGCCGGCGACATGAGGAACGAACCGTTGATGACCCGACCGTCGATCAAGCTCCGCACGCTCCGATACCCGCTCCTCGCGATGGCGTCGCTGCTCGCGCTGCTCGCCTCGGCGGTGCCCGCGGGTGCCGTCGCACCGCAGCCCATCGACGCATCCGACCAGGGCGCGGCGGCGTTCGTGGCGTTCGCGATCATGTGCGGTTTGTTCGCGGCCTCCCTCTTCTACATGGACCGCGTGCGCAGGCGCCGGACCGGCGAGGACTGAGCAGGCGAGCGTTCAGCTGAGTTCTCGGCCGGAGCGCACGCCCAGTCGAGCGAGCATGCGACCGTGTAAAGGACTGAGCAGGCGAGCGTTACCCGAGCTGCGACAGCGCGTCGAACACGGCGGTTGCCGTCGCCTCGGCGGCGACGTCGTCATGTGCAAGCGAGACGAACAACGTCTCGTAGCCGCTCGGCGCAAAGTAGACGCCGCGGTCGAGCAGGCCGTGGAACAGGCGCGCGTACCGATCGTGGTCGGCCGCCTTCGCGCGCTCGTAGTCGACGACCGTGGCCGCCGCGAAGAACAGCCCCACGAGCGTGTGCACCCGCGTGACCTGAGCCGCGACGCCCGCGGCGCGGCACGCGTCGCGGAGACTGCGCTCGAGCCGCTCGGCCTTCGACTCCAACTCGGTGAACGCGGCCTCATCGAGGCGGGCGAGCACCGCGAGGCCGGCCGCGGTCGCGAGCGGGTTCCCCGACAGAGTGCCGGCCTGGTACACGGCCCCGAGCGGCGCGAGCTCGTCCATGATCGCGGTGGGTCCGCCGAGCGCGGCGAGCGGCAGCCCACCGCCGACGACCTTGCCGAAGATCGAGAGATCGGGGCGCACCCCGAAGCGGCCCTGTGCTCCGGCCGGACCGACACGGAAGCCGGTGATCACCTCGTCGAAGACGAGCAGCGCGCCGGCCGCGGTGCAGCGCGCGCGGAGTCGGTCGAGGTACCCCGGTGCGGGCGCAACCAGACCCATGTTCGCCGCGACCGGTTCGACGAGAATCGCAGCCACGGTCGAGCCGTGCGTCGCGAGGACGGCGTCGAGCGCATCGAGGTCGTTGTAAGGCACGACGATCGTGTCGGCGGTGGCGCCCTTCGTCACTCCAGCCGAGCCCGGAAGCCCGAGAGTCGCGACTCCGCTGCCCGCGGCGACGAGCAACGCGTCGGCGTGGCCGTGGTAACAGCCCGCGAACTTCACGATCTTGTCGCGCCCGGTCGCACCGCGCGCGAGCCGCACCGCGGTCATCGCGGCTTCCGTTCCCGACGACACCAGCCGGAGTTTCTCGACACCGGGGACGCGGTCGCAGATGACCTCCGCGAGCTCGACCTCGCCGCGCGTCGGCGTGCCGTACGAGGTGCCCGCGGCTGCGGCGCGCTGCACCGCCTCGACGACGGCCGGATGCGCGTGACCGAGGATCGACGCCCCCCACGACTGCACGTAGTCGACGTAGCGCCGATCGTCGGTGTCGATCAGGTACGCGCCTTCACCGCGCGCGGTGAAGAACGGCCGCCCGCCCACCGACGCGAACGAACGCACCGGCGAGTTCACACCGCCGGGGATGCGCGCGAGAGCCCGATCGAAAAGCTCGCTCACAAATGCCTTTAACCGTGGAGGAGCTCGGCGACCTCGCGAGCGAGGTAGGTGAGAATGATGTCGGCGCCCGCGCGCTTGATCGCGACCAGGTGCTCGAGTGCGACGGCCTCACCGTCGATCCAACCGAGCTGCGCGGCGGCCTTCACCATCGCGTACTCACCGCTGACGTGATAGGCCGCGACCGGCAGCGAGAACTGCGAGCGGATCGCCGCGATCACGTCGAGGTACGCGAGGGCGGGCTTCACCATCACGATGTCGGCGCCTTCGGCGACGTCGTCGGCGACCTCCGCGATCGCTTCACGCCCGTTCGCAGGGTCCATCTGGTAGCCGCGCCGGTCGCCGAACTGGGGTGCGCACTCGGCCGCGTCGCGGAACGGTCCGTAGAGCGCCGACGCGTACTTCGCCGCGTAGGCAAGGACCGCGACCGCCTCGTATCCGCCACCGTCGAGCGCGGCGCGGATCGCCGCGACCTGCCCGTCCATCATTCCCGAAGGCGCCACGATGTCGACGCCCGCGGCGGCCTGGCTCAGTGCGATCGACGCGTAGCGCTCCAGCGTCGCGTCGTTGTCGACGAGGCCATCGGCGGTGAGCAGTCCGCAGTGACCGTGGTCGGTGAACTCGTCGAGGCAGTCGTCGGTCATCAGCACCATCGCGTCACCGACCTCGTCGCGCAGGTTCCGCACCGCGGTCTGCACGACACCGTCGGTCGCGTCGGCGCCCGAGCCACGCGCGTCCTTCGCGGCCGGTATCCCGAACAGCATCACCGCGGGAATGCCGAGGCCGGCCAGCTCGTGCACCTCCTTGCGGAGGCTTTCCTGGGTGTGCTGAACCACGCCCGGCATCGACGCGATGGGCTCGGGCTTGTCGATGCCCTCCTTCACGAACAGCGGCGCGACGAGGCCGTCGACGGAGAGCCGGGTCTCGGCAACGAGGCGCCGGAGCGTGGGAGTTCGACGAAGACGCCGGAGGCGCCGTTCGGGGAACGGCATGCGATCAGGCTACCGGTGGCCCGAGCACGCCGAGGACGGCGGTAACGAGACCGTCGATGTCGTGGGGATCGGCTTCGACCGTGACGCGGAGCCCGGCCGCGGCCGCGCTCGCGGAGGTGACGGGCCCGATCGACACGATGATCGGATCGCCGCTGAGGGGGCCGACGAGCCGGCAGAAGTTGTCGACCGTCGACGACGACGTGAACGTGACCGCGTCGAACTCTCCGGCTCGTACCCGCTCGAGCTCGACCGGATCGGGCTCGGCGGTGACCGTTTGGTACACCGCGAGGACGTCGACGGAGTATCCGTTGCGCGCGAGCCCGTCGGGGAGCACGTCGCGCGCCTGCTCGGCGCGCGCGAGGAGCACCTTCTCACCCGTTGCGCGCGGCGGTGGGAACGCGGCGAGGAGCGCTTCGGCGACGAACCGCTCGGGCACGAGGTCGGGCCGGACACCGAAGCGTCCGAGCGCGGTCGCGGTTCCCGGCCCGATGGCCGCGACCTTCACGCCGGCGAGCGCGCGCGCGTCGAGCCCGCGTGCGAAGAGACCATGTGTGAAGAAGGCCTCGACGCCGTTGGCCGACGTGAGCACCACCCAGCCGTACGCGGCGAGATCCGGGAGCTCGAACTCGAGTGGCTTCACCGCGATCGCCGGCAGCTCGATCACTTCGGCGCCGAGCTCGACGAGCCGGGCCCGAAATCCACTCGCCTGCTCGCGCGCGCGGGTGACGACAACGCGCCGGCCGAAGAGGGGACGGCGTTCGAACCACCCGAGGTCGAGTGCCGCCACCGCGCCGACCACGATCGCCGAGGGTGCTTCGACTCCTTGCACCGCGATGGTTGCGAGGGTCGCGCGGATCGTGCGCTGATGCGGGTGGGTGCCCCAGCGCACCGCCGCGACCGGCGTCTCGGGCGCGCGACCACCGGCAATGAGGCGCGCCGCGACTTCGGCGAGCCGACCCGCGCCCATCAAGACGACGAGCGTGCCGCCCGCGCGCGCGAGCGCTTCCCAGTCGGTGTCGGACGTTCCCTTCGCCGGGTCTTCGTGGCCGGTGACGATCGTGACGTGGGTCGACAGCCCGCGGTGCGTGACCGGGATGCCCGCGTACGCGGGTGCCGCGATCGCGCTGGTGACGCCGGGGACGACCTCGAACGGCACCCCCGCCGCGATGAGCGCCTCGGCCTCTTCGCCACCGCGGCCGAACACGAAGGGATCGCCGCCCTTCAACCGGACCACGGTCTCGCCGCGCTTCCCGCGCTCGACGAGCAGCCGGTCGATGTCGCCCTGAGGCATCGCGACCCGGCCCGGCGCCTTCCCGACATCGATCCGTTCCGCCTCGAGCGGCGCGAGGTCGAGCAGGAGCGGAGACGAGAGACGGTCGTGGACCACGACATCGGCACGCGCGAGCAGCTCGGCGCCGCGCACCGTGAGCAGCCCAGGATCGCCCGGCCCCGCTCCCACCAGGTAGACGGTCACGGCACCGGCAGCGTCGTCGGCAACGCGGCCTCGAGCAGAGAACGGCCACCGGCGCCGTCGAGCAACGCGGCCGCGGCGGCGCGGCCCGTCGCGGCCGGATCGGAGCCACGCGCGTGCGCACGCACGACCACGCGTCCGTCGAGCGACGCGAGCAGCACCGTGAGCATCAACTCGTCGCCGACGAGGCTCGCGAGCGCACCGACGGGAAGATCGCAGCCGCCGCCCAGCTCGGCGAGAAACGCGCGTTCGGCGAGCACACACCGGTGCGCGTCGGCATCGTCGATCGCCGCGAGGATCGCGATCGTCGCGTCGTCATCGGCGCGGCACTCGACCGCAAGCGCTCCCTGTGCGACCTGCGGAAGCATCACCGAGGGTTCGAGCACCTCGGTCGCCTCGTCCAGGCGTCCCAGTCGCTCGAGCGCGGCGACCGCGACGACAACCGCGTCGACGTCGGCATCGGCGGCGCGCGCGATGCGTGTCTCCAGGTTGCCGCGCAATCCCGTGAACTGGAGGTCGGGCCGCGCCGCCGCCAGCTGCGCGCGGCGGCGTACCGACCCGGTCGCGATTCGCGACGTCGTCGGCAGCCCTGCGAGAGTGCCGCCGACGAGCGCGTCACGGGGATCGGCCCGTTCGGGAACCGCGGCGAGCACGAGACCGGCTTCGGTTGTCGACGGCAGATCCTTCGCGGAGTGCACGGCGAGATCGGCCCGCCCGTCGAGCACGGCCTGCTCGACTTCCTTCACGAAGACGCCCGTTCCACCGAGCTTGTGGATCTCGACGTCGCGACGTTCGTCGCCGCGGGTCGACACGATCACGAGCTCCGCGGGTCGGTCGAGCAGCGAGATCACCCGCTCCGCCTGCCACCGCGCCAGCACGCTCCCCCGGCTGGCGACGCGCAGGCTAGGTATCGCCACTGGGCAGATCGAAGAGGGCGGCGAGGGTCTCCGCGTAGGCGGCGCCGAGGTCGGTCCCTGCGGCCGCCTTGAGCCGGACGGTGGGCTCGTGCAGCAACTTGTTGACGATGCCGCGTGTCAACGCCTCGATGTCGGCGCGCGTCGCGTCGTCGAGGTCGGAGAACCGTGGTCCGAAGCGTTCGAGCTCGCGCCCACGGATGTCGTCGCCCATCTCGCGCAACGCGACGACGAGCGGCACGGCCTGACGGGCGTCGCGCGCGCTGCGGTAGCGGTCGAGCTCTTCGTTGAGGATCTCGCGCGCCTTGCCGATCTCGGCGCGGCGGCGTTCCGACGACCGGCGGGCGAAATCCTTGAGGTCGTCGATGTCGAGCAGCGTGACCGACGGGATCGCGCCGACACCGGGATCGATGTCGCGCGGCATCGCAACGTCGACGACGAGGAGCGGACGCTCGGGTCGCTGCGCGATCGCGACTTCTACCGCGCTGCGTTCCACCAGCACGTCGCTCGACCCCGTCGACGCGAGCACCAGATCGGCGGCCGCGAGCTCGTCGGGCAGACGGTCGAGCTCGACCGCGCGTCCTCCGACGCGGCGGGCGAGATCGTCGCCGTGCCCGAGGGTGCGGTTCGCGACGCAGATGTCGGCGACACCGCGGTTTGCGAGCGCGACCGCCATACCGTCGGCCATCTCACCCGCGCCGATGACGAGCACGTGGCAGCCTTCGAGACCGCCCAGATGCTCACCGGCAACCGCGACGGCCGCGGAGGAGATCGAGACCGGGTGCCGCCCGATCTGCGTCTCGGTGCGGACGCGCTTGCCCGACTCGACCGCGTGACGGAAGACACCGCCGAGGAGATACCCGGCCGTCGATTCCTTCTCGGCCGCGAGCCACGCGTTGCGCACCTGACCGAGGATCTCGCTCTCACCGACGATCATCGAGTCGAGACCGGCCGCCACCGCGAAGAGATGCGCGGTCGCGGCGTCGTCGACGTAGGTGTAGAGGTGATCCGAGAGCTCATCGGGATCGGCGCCGGAGAGCTCGGCGAGGAAGTCGCGCACATCGCCCACGGCGGGGTGGAAGCGCGTGGTGCGCGCGTACACCTCGGTTCGATTGCACGTGGAAAGCACGACCGCTTCGGCGAGGTGCTCACGAGCGGCGGCGTCGTGCAGCGCCTTCGAGAGCTGCGACTGCGGGACGCTCACGCGTTCGAGCACCGCAATCGGGACCGTACGATGGTTGAGACCGACGACGATCAGAGACACGTGCGGAGCAACTCCTTCGCCTCGTCGATTCGTCCCGCCCTGACAAGGTCGAGAATGCCGGAATCGAAGGCGCGTTGCCAATCGGCGTCCTCGGAACTGGCGCCCCCGGAACGGAGCTCTTCGCGCGCCTCGGAGAGCAGCTCGAGGAGCGTCGCGTACTCAGCCCCCATCTCGCCCTGAACATGGCGCTTGAGCCAGGTCGCGAGGGCGGGGCTGCGGCCGCCGGTCCCGATCGCGACGACGATGTCGTTCTGGCGTACCACTGACATCAGCGTAAAGGAGCAGTTGGCCGGATCGTCGGCGGCGTTCACGAAGATCCGGCGCTCGTCGCCCGCCTGTTTCGCCGCCTCGTTGACCGCCGCCGTGGAGGTCGCCGTCACCGCAAGCCACGCACCGTCGAGATCGTCGGGCCGGAAGGCACGCTCGTGGAGCTCGAGGCGCCCGGCGGCGTGCCACGCCCGCACCTCCGGACCGACCTCGGGTGCGATCACCGCGACGTCGGCACCGAGCTGGAGCAGCGGCTCGATCTTGCGGGCCGCGATGCGCCCGGCGCCGACCACGACGATCCGGCGGTCACGAACGAGCAGGTTGACCGGCCACCCCGCGAGCCCCGGCCGCCCGAGCGCTTGGGAGCCAGGGTCAACCGGGTCGGCCGCGTCGCTCGGCGGGCTCACGAGTGCTCCTCGGTGCGCTCGGTGCGCGCCGTCGGCGCGCCGGCCGGACCGCCACCGTTGGGCATGGCCGTCAGTCGGCGTTGATAGAACGAAAGGATCTGCAGCTCGGTCGCGAGGTCGACCTTGCGCAACGACACGTGGTTCGGGACCGTGATCACGGTCGGTGCGAAGTTGAGGATCGAACGCACGCCGGCGTGGACGAGCCGGTCGGCGACCTCCTGCGCGGCCTGCGCCGGCGTCGCAACGATCCCGATGGCGATCGCGCGGGTCTCGACGACGCTCGCGAGCGTCTCGAGGTCTTCCACGACGAGCGACCCGATGTGGCGCCCGATCTTGTCCGGGTCGGAGTCGACGAGCGCCGTCACCCGGAAGCCGCGCGCGCCGAACCCGCGGTAGTTCGCGAGCGCGGCACCGAGATTTCCGACCCCGACGATCACGACCGGCCAGTCTTCCGTGAGCCCGAGCTCGCGCGAGATCTCGTGCAGCAGGTATTCGACCTCGTACCCGACGCCGCGGGTGCCGTAGGAGCCGAGATAGCTCAGGTCCTTGCGCACCTTGGCCGCGTTGACACCGGCCAGCTCGGCGAGACGCTCGGACGAGACGGTGCCCACCTCGGCGTCGGAGACCTCGAGCAACGCCCGGTAGTAGAGCGGCAGCCGGGCCACCGTCGCCTCGGGGATACGTCGCCGGGAGGGAACGGCCACGAAGTGCTCCCTGGTTCGAGGTCCGAAGCGGCTTGTTCTCACCGAGCGTAGGACCTTGTGACCGGATTCTCAAAGTCGGAGCGGTAGGTTTGAGGGCGATGGTCGCCGGCCTCGCCTTCCTCGCGACTGCGATCGCAACCGTGTTTGCCCAGGCCACCGGCGTGCGCTTCACCCGGAAGCGCAAACCGCACGAGCGGGCGTGGACGATTGCCCTCGCACTGTTCGCCCTCGCGTCGGCGTCGCTCGCCACCGGAGCGTCCACCGGGTGGGATCTCGGGACATTTCGGGTGTTCTACCTCCTCGGCGCGGTGCTCTGCGTACCGTGGCTCGGGCTCGGCACCGTCTACCTCCTCGCGGGAGCGAAGGTCGGCCACCGCGTGGAGACGGGCCTGATCCTCTTCACCGGCTTCGCGATCGGCGTCGTATTGAGCGCACCGATCCACGGACACATCGCGCCCGACGGCGGCATCCCGATCGGAAAGGACCACTTCGGCGTGATGCCGCGCGCCCTGGCCGGTGTGGCGAGCGGAGTCGGTGCGACCGTTGTGCTCGTCGGCGCGATCTGGTCGGCAGTGCGCTTCGCACGCTCGCGCGCGCCGGGGACCTCGCGCCTCGCGGCCGGCAACGGCCTCATCGCGCTGGGCACCCTCGTGCTCTCGAGCGGCGGGCTGATTCAAGGCGCGGTCGGCAAGGACCAGGCGTTCGCCGCGACGCTCGCTTCCGGGATCGCGGTGATCTACGCGGGGTTCGCAGTCGCGTCGTCGGTACCGCGACCTGCGAGCGCCCGCAGCTCGCGACGCGAGACCTTGCCCGCGTAGTTGTGAGGAAGCTCGTTCACGAGCTCGATGCGGCTCGGCAGCTTGTACCGCGCGAGGCGGCGACGGAGATGCGCGGTCAGCTCGGTCCACGTGGGTTTCGCGCCGTCGCACGGGACGACGTACGCGACCACCGCCTCGCCTGACTTCGGATCCGCGACACCGACCACGGCGGCCTCGGCGACGTCGGGGTGCTCGACCAGCGCGTCTTCGACCTCGGCCGGGTACACGTTGAAGCCGGAGACGATGATCAGATCTTTCGCGCGGTCGACGAGCCGCAACCAACCGTCGTCGTCGACGATCGCGAGATCACCGGTGTGGAGCCATCCGTCGGCGTCGAGCACGCGCGCGGTCGCGTCGACGTCGTTCCAGTACCCCGCGAACACGTTGGGGCCACGCACCCAGATCTCGCCGGGATCGCCGACGAGCACGTCGGTGCCATCGTGGTCGAGCAGGCGCACGTCGACACCCGGGAGCGGCGGCCCGATCGATCCCGGCCGTGCCGGTCCGCCGAGCGCCGCCGTCGCGACGATGGGCGAGGCTTCGGTGAGGCCGTAGCCCTCGCGGACGTCGACACCGAAGCGCTCGTGCATCGCCGCCGCGACCTCCACGGGAAGCGCCGCCGCGCCCGAGACCGCCATGCGCACCGTGGCGAACGCGGCCTTCGGTGCCTGGGCCTCGGCGAGTTCCAGCCACGCGGAGAAGACCGCCGGCACGCCCGCGATCACGGTGACGCCGGCATCGCGCACCCGCGCGAGCGAACCGGCCGGATCGAAGCGCTCAATGATCGCTACCGACGCGCCGGCCGCGAGCGGCAGACCGAGCGCGACGTTGAGCCCGAAGATGTGGAAGAACGGGAGCAACCCGAGCCCGATGTCGTCGGACCGGAGCGCGAGGCCCGGGTGCCGCTGCACCTGCTCGAGGTTCGCGGCGAGCGATCCATGCGTGAGGATCGCCGGCTTCGGCGCCCCCGCGGTGCCCGACGTGAAGAGCAGCACGGCCGGATCGCCGGCGGCGACCGGCGCGATCTCGCGCGTCGCAGGAGCCGCGAGGCCGGCCACGATTCCTGCTGCGTCGAAGGCGATGGTCTCGCACTCGTCGAGCCCGCGGTGCGCGCCGTAGGTCTCGGAGACGATCACCAGCTCGGCGCCCACGATCGTGAGCGCGCGACTCAGCTCCCGTGCGGGCGCCGTCGGGTCGAGCGGGACCGCGACCATGCCCGCGCGCAGGGACGCGAGGTAGGCCACGACGAACAGGGGGACGTTGCCCGTGACGATGGCGACGCGCGAACCGGGCGTGAGCCGTTCGCGGAGCGCGCCGGCGAGGACTCCCGAGCGGTCGTCGAGCTCGGCGTAGCTGACGGCGCTCGCTCCGGCTTCGGCGCGCAGCGCGATCGCATCGCCATCGGTTGCGACGCGCGCCAGCAGCACCGAAGCGAGATTCATGCCGGGATCGTACCGGCGCCCGCCTCCGCCACTCCGGTGCCGGTCAGGCGCGGCGCAGGCGTGAGCGAAGCGAGCGTCAAGCTCGCCAGCGAACGAACCAGCCGCCGACCACAGTCCGAGGGAGAAGCGGACGGTGGAGCCGGGCGGCGCAGGAGTGAGCGAAACAAGTTGGAACGAACCAGCCGCCGACCACAGTCCGAGGGAGAAGCGGACGGTGGAGCCGGGCGGCGCAGGAGTGAGCGAGGGAGAACCGCTCAGGAATACGGGGCTCCGGCCGCGGGTGCGGACGTTTCTGGGGCGGGCTGGGAGGCATTGCACGAACATCGGCGGGATGCTGGTGCATCGCGCCGATCTGCCGTGCCGCCCACGCCCACGAACCGGAACCCCGGATCTGTGACCCCTCAGGGGGGTGTGCCCCTAGTTACGGCTCGCGGAGAGCGCGACTTGAGCGAAGTTCTGCCACTATCCGTGGCTTTTCTAGATGGCCTGGTCAGCGGCCCTGAATGAAGAACTGCATCAGCGACGCGAGCAGGATCAACACCAGCAGCGCGACCAGGATCAGGCTCGTTCCGCGTCTCATTCGGGGCTCCCGACGGCTGGAACGGTGGCGCCCGGCGGGATCAGGGTGACAGCCGTCCCGACCCTGAGCTTGTGCCGCGTCGCGGCGCTCTGGCGGTCGAGGGCGAGGGCGAGCAGGCCGTACGAGTCGACCAGCACCACGAGCTCGGACGGTTTGGCCTCCGAGAAGGTGTCGACCCACCGGACCCGCCCCGACACCTCGCCGATCTGGATCTCGAAGCCCGCGCCGGGCCCGAGATCACGGGCGCGCAGCATGTCGGCATCGAGGTTGAGCTGGCAGTTGCCGAAGTGGTCGACCCACAGCACCTCGCCGGCCAGCACGCCGTCGTCGGACTCGGTCGGGAGCGGCACCATGCCCGGCACCAGTGTCACCGGGTCGATCTCCTCGCCCAGGTCGGTGAGCGGCGTGCCGTCGGCCAGGTACGCCGCCGCGGGGGCCATGATGTCGCGGCCCGCGAACGTGACGCCGGGCGCATCCAGCCGGTGTTCCGCACTCGTGAGCGCCACCGTCTGCTGCGGCCCACCCAGCATGGCGACGGCCGGCGCCAGCAGCCCGTTGTCGGGACCGACCAGGTAGCCGTTCTCGACCGCGACGGCCACGCAGCGGCGGGCCGTCCCGACGCCGGGATCGACGATCGCCAGCACGACCCCGGCGGGCAGGTACTGAACCGCCCGCGACAGGGCGAGGGCGCCGGCCCGGACGTCGAACGCGGCGACGTCGTGGGTGACGTCGAGGATCGTCAGATGGGGCGCGATGCCCAGCATCACGCCCTTGCAGACACCGACGAACTCGTCACTGTGCCCGTAATCGGACAGGAACGAGACGAACCCCAGCTGCTCAGACACGACAATCCTGAACGTAGCGCGCAGAAGCCCCCGGTGACGGAGCCGGAGGCTCCGTACCGCCGCGCGTCCGTTCAGCCGGCTTGCGTGTAGCGAGAGGCGAGGTAGGTGTCGACATCCAACTCCGACACCCGGAAAGACCGCCCAACGCGTACAGCCGGCAAATCGCCCGCCTTGATCAGCCGGTAGACCGTCATCGACGATACCCGCATCAGATCCGCGACTTCCTGAACTGTCAGAAAGCGCGCCTTGCTCAGCCCCTGCGCCACGCGGATTCTCCCTACTCCGACCGCTCGGCAGAACTGTACGCCGGGTTGCCCGTGTTGTCGAGTGTGACCAGGGTCAAACCCTTTTGGGCGGGTTTCAGACCCCGGTCGCGGGTCGTCCGCCAAGCTCTCCGGAGCGGCGCGTGGCGGCGACGACGGCGTCGATGAACGCGCTGCGCACGCCCGCCGCCTCGAGGCTGCGCAGGCCGGCCGCGGTGGTGCCACCCGGCGACGTGACCGCGGCGCGCAACGCCTCGGGACCTTCGTCGCCCTGCGCCAGCAGCGTCGACGCGCCGAGCAGCGTCTGGTTCACGAGCAGGCTCGCGACGTCGCGCGGCAACCCGACGAGCACGCCCGCCTCGACGAGCGCCTCGGCGACGAGGAACAGGTACGCCGGGCCTGAGCCCGACAGCCCGGTGACGGCATCGAGCAGGTGCTCGGGCAGGCGGACGACGAGGCCGAGCGCGCCGAGCAACGTCTCTGCGAGGTCGAGGTGGCCGTCGTTGGCGTGCGATCCCGCCGCGATCGCAGCCGCGCCGAGCCCGATGGTCGCGGGCGTGTTCGGCATCGCGCGCACGACGGGACGTCCGGGAGCCGCGGCCTCGAGGGCGGCGATCGTGACGCCGGCCGCGATCGACAGGACCAACGCGTCGGTGCCGAGTGCCGCGCCGGCGGCGTCGAGCGCAGGGGCGACGTCGGCGGGCTTCAGGCACACGACCACGACGTCGGCGTCGGCGACCGCCCACGAGACGCTCGGCACCACGCGCACGTCGGGGAAGCGGCCTTCGAGCTCGCGACGACGCTCGGCGTCGACCTCCGCGACCGCGAGGTCGGCCCCTTCGAAATCGGCGGCGAGGAGCCCACCCACCAGGGCGCCGCCCATCTTTCCGCCGCCGAGCAGCGCCACGCGAGTCATACGCCGGAGGCTACCGACCGCGCGGCGATCCGGAGCGCGGAGTCGTGGGTCACCGCAAACCCCCGCAGGGAGCGCACCCGGGTGCCGACCGCGGCTCGTGTCGCACGGCTCACCGTGGCCTCAGGCAGCCGAAAACCCGTCCTTGGTGCTGCACCTATGTCGTATGCGTCATAGGTGCAGTACCAAGGACCGGAGCGGGCGCCGGGGTGACCGTGCGCGGAAACGGGCCCGAGGAACCTCGACGTCCCGCCGTACTTCCCCGAACGACGGGAGCCGTTGCACCTCGGGCCCGGACGCAAGGTATCCGACCACGATGATGGGATGCAAGCCAGTCAGACGCAATGTCCGACATGCTGACGTCTTGGGCGAGACGAACGTCAGCTCCGTCGGAAGGCGAGGCGGATCACCGGCTGGAACCACTGCTCCACCAACTCGTAGAGCACCCCGATGATGCGGTCGAGCTCCTCGACGTCGAGGTGCTCGAGCAGCGTGCGCCCCGTGAGGTAGACGTCGCCGTCGGGGCCGATCGAGAAGCGCGCGCCGTACAGGGAGTGGTTGCGTTGGAGCAGGAACCGGTACAGGTCCTCGTGGTGGCCGGGAGGGTCGGGAACGAAGTAGAGCTCGTAGCGCAGGGTGCGCTGGTGCAGGTCGAAATAGATCGTCGCCGCGTCGCGACCGTCGCAACCGAAGCGCACGTACCAGCGCGGGATGCTCGCGTCGTACTCGACGACCTGCACCCACGGCTCGCGACTGACCTCACCTTCGAGGTGACCGGCGAGCAACGCGTGCGCGGCGGCGTACCGCGCGGGGTCGGGCGATGCGCCCGGGTGCGCGTCGTCCGGGTGTGCCTGGTCGCTCAGCGGCACTGAACGAGGCTGCGTGCGACGAGGTCGCCGTAGAGACGGCGCAACCGCGCCGCGGTGATGCTCCACGAATAGCGACCCGAGCGCGCGACGGCGGCCTCACCCATCTCGGCCGCGCGCAACGGGTCACCGAGCAGGTACGAGAGTGGCGTCGCGTAATCGGCCGGTTCGTGGCCTTCGACGAGGAATCCGGTGACGCCGTCGTCGACGAGCGAGCGCAGACCTCCGACCGCCGCGGCAACGACGGGGGTGCCGCACGCGGCGGCTTCGAGCGCGACAAGACCGAACGATTCACTGCGCGACGGCACCACGCACACATCCGCGGCGCGGTAGAAGTCGGCGAGCGCGTCGTGGGGCTGAGGTGGGAGGAACACCACGCGCGACGCGAGGCCGAGCTCGTCGACCAGCGCGTGGAGGCGCTCCGACTCCGAGGTGCCCGACGGACCGCTCGGACCGCCGACGACGACGAGCGTCGCGGTCTGGTCGTCGAGCTCCGCCAGCGCGCGCAACGCGACGTCGACACCCTTGAGCGGCTGGATGCGACCGACGAACAACAGCATGGGCCGGTCGCCGAGACCGAGCTGCTCGCGCAGCGCGGCACCGTGCCCGGGGCTCGGGCGGAACACCGAGTGGTCGACACCCGGCGGCACGATCTCGATGCGCGACGGCTCCGCGCCGTAGAGCGCCGCGAGCTGCATCCGCTCTTCGGCGGTCGACGCGAGCATGAGGTCGGCGCAGTCGATGATTTCGTGCTCGAGCCGCGCGCGCTGTTCGGGCTCGTCGTCGAAGCCGGCTTCGGCCTTGACCCGCGCGAGCGTGTGGAACGTGGCGACGAGCGGCCGGTCGAGGGCGTGCTTGAGTCGATGGCCGACCGCACCCGAGATCCAGTAGTTGGCGTGCAGCACGTCGTACTCGTCGCCGGTGCTGCGCATGTGATCGAGCACCGCGTCGGAGAACGGATCGATGAGCGCGGTCAGATCGTGCAGCGCCATTGGACCGCTCGGCCCGACGTCGAGGTGCACGACGCGAAAGCGGTCTTCGACGCGTGTGACGGTGGCCGACGAGGGGTCTTCGCGACGGGTGAAGACGTCGCACTCGACACCCGCGTGGGCGAGCCCGGCCGCGAGCGCTCGGACGTAGACGTTCATTCCTCCACCGTCGCCTGCACCCGGCTGGGCGAGCGGCGAGGTGTGGACGCTGAGGACGGCAACCCGGCGAACCGGCATTTCCGGATGCTACCCGGGGACCCCTCGTTCGGAGACCGCCCCTTCGCGGGCGCGTTCGGCGGCCGTCTCGGCCTGGAACGACCGGTAGATCTCGATCAACGCCTGCTTCTGGCGCTCACTGACGCTCGGATCGCTCAAGATCTGGCCCGCGAGATCGGGCCCGTCGCCGCGCTCGTCGAGGATACCGGCGCGGACGTAGAGCGTCTCGGCGGAGATGCGCAGTCCCTTCGCAATCGACTGCAGGATCTCGGCCGACGGCTTCCGCAGACCACGTTCGATCTGGCTGAGATACGGGTTCGAGATCCCCGCGAGCTCGCTCAGCTTGCGCAGCGACAGCCGCGCCGTGCGTCGTTGCTCACGGATGAACGCACCGAGATCGTGCCGCCGGGTGGCCGCACCCACGGAACCGGCAGCGGTCATCCCACGTCGGCGGCAGCCCGCGTGGCGATCTCGTGCTCGATCGCATCGATCACCTGGTGCAGCGCGCGACGGTGCTCCGACAGGTCGTGCTCGAACTCGCTGAGTCCCGCGATCGACGTGGCGAGGTCGGCGTCGCTGAGGTCGGCGAGGTTCGCGAGCGTGTCGTCGTCGATCAACCGCCCCTGCGGTCCCCAGTCGATGTCGAGCGCGGGCTCGTCGGCGGTGGTGGCGCGGGTGTTGGCCGCCGTCGCCCGACCGCGCTCCTCGCCGAGGATGCGCGGGAGGTCGGCGATCAGGTCTTGCACCGATCCACCCTCGCGGCGCCGGGTCTGCTCGGCGGTGAGGATCTCGAACCGGCCCTGTGCCAACCGGCGCGTGTACGACACCGCGTGCTCGACTTCGCCGCACTCGGTACGCATCAGTCGCAGGGCATCGAGGTCGCGGTCGCCGAGACCGGAAGAGAACTCAGGGGCGACCAGGTGCTGGATGCGTTGCGTTGCACTCACCTCTGTCCGCGTGGTGAAACGGTTACGAGCCGAATTTCAGGCTATCGCGGCCCCACTCGTGGCCGCCCCCGCTCACCGGAGGCAACACGGCGACCTCGTCTCCGTCGGAGAGCACCGTCGCGTCGCCATCATGGGGCTCCTCGCCGTTGATCCACACGCGCGACGCGGCCAATACGTCGGTGAACTCGGGCCCGTAGCGATCGCGGACACCGGCGAGCAGGTCACCGAGCGTCGCGGCGTCGACCACGTCGTCGCGGCGGCCGGCGGCCTCACGGGCCCGGGCAAACAGCAGGAGACGGACGGCAGGCACGCGGCGCAGTCGGGTGCGGCTCGACCGCGCGGTCAGGCCGGTTCTGAATCGACGTTGGTGCGTGCGTTGGGCAGGGCCTCGAGTCGCGCGGGGTCGATGCGCTCGCCGGTCACCTCGTCGATGCCGTAGGTGCCGTCGTCGAGCCGGCGCAACGCGGCCTCGACCTCGGCGAGCTCGGTCTCGAGGCCTTCGAGGATCGCGAGATCCTTCTCGCGCTCGAACGTCTCGCCCGTGACGTTGCCGGGGTGCTGCTCGTAGGAACCGGCTTCGGCGTCGGGCTGCGCCTCGCCCTGCGTCGTCTCGCTGCGCAGACCCGCGACCAGGCCCTGCAGCTTCTCGCGCTCCGCGTCGAGCCTGCTCCGCGCGGCCGCTTCGTCGATTGGGGTGTCGTTCATGGCGCGAGGTTACCCACGGGCGACACGCTCGCGATCGGGTGCGGTCAGCCTCCGAGCTGACTGCGCAACAGAGCCGCGTGATCGACGAGCAGCTCGCTCAGCACGCGCAGACGCGCACCGGTGTCGGGGATCTCGAGCACGCGCTGCGCGTCGAGCGGACCGAGTGCGGCCGCGGCGGCCACCTCGAAGGACGCCTGCTCAGGATCGGGCGAGAAGTCCGACGGCGCGCTCGTCGCGACGGCGTGCACGCGACCGAAGAGCTCGTACACCTCGCGCAGTGTCGCGACGACGGGGTCGACCAACGCGGCCGCGGCGGCCGCGGGCGTCGCATCGGCATGGTTGTCATCGTCGAGCACCACGATCTCGGCGCGGGGATACGGCTCGTCGGGGAGCCACTGGTCGACTCGGAACCGCGACACGCCGACGACCGCGAGTGCGAAGCGTCCGTCGGCCAGCTCGGAGGCCTGCACGATGTGCGCCACCGTGCCGACGTCGAAGCGCACATCGCCGCCGCCGACTTCGCTACCGCGCTCGATGAGCACGACGCCGAACTCCTGGTCTCCGTCGAGCACCGCGCGCGTCAACGCCCGATAGCGCGGCTCGAACACGTGCAGCGGCAGCACCGCGTGCGGGAACAGCACGGTTCCGAGCGGGAACATCGGTGCGATCCGGCTCATCGGCGCGTGACCAACCGGTCAGATGACACGCGGTCAGTTGAGCCGCGAGCGCAGCGCGCGGGCTTCGTCGCGGAGCCGTTGCGCGGGCTCCTCGGAGACCAGCTCGGCCAGCGTGTCGAGCTCGTCGGCGGCGACCGTGATGCGCCCGAGGTAGCCGAGGCGACGGGCGAGACCGAGCCGCTCGACGATCGGGAGCCCCGCGATCGAGAAGTGCAACGTCGCCATCCAGGTCGCGTGCACCGGATCGCCGGCCAACGACGATCGCTCGAGGTTCGCGAGCACCCGGGCGAGGATCGCGCGGGCGCCCGTCGGCGCGAGCATCTCCGGCTCGAACGCGTGGCCGGGGCCGAGCGCTCGGGAGAAGATCGCGGCGCACTCCTCTTCGCCCAACAACGTCCCGCCGGAGAAGACGTCGCAGAAGCAACCGGGCCGCTCGGGATCGCCGACGAGGAAATGGCCGGGCATGCCGATACCGGCCGCGCCGACCCCGATCCGGCGCGCAACCTCGATCATGACGACCGCCAACGTGATCGGGATTCCGAGGCGACGCTCCAACACCGCGTCGAGGAGCGAGTTGGCAGGATCGTCGTACCGCTCGATGTTGCCGCGGAACCCCTCGACCGCGAACAGCTGGTGCCGCACACCGTCGAAGGTCGCGTCCGCGCACGCTCGCGCGATGTCGTCGAGCCGGCCGGTCCAGAGGTCGACGTCGAGCGCGGGATGCACGTGCGCCGCGATGAGGAGTGCGGCGACGTCGAGGGGCGGCTCGATCGTGACGTCGCTGACGAGCGCCACGAAACGAGCCGTCGGGTCCATCGCGGGAACGCTATAACGCGCCGCACGACTCCCAATGGAGGCGGATCAGCTGCACACGCCGTCGACGCAACCCCAGTCGGCGAGGTTCCAGAACATCCCTTCGACCGAGTTGTCGCTGATCGGTCCGACCACGCGCTTGCTCCAGATCAGGATGTCGGGAAGCGGGTCGAGCGGCAGCACGACCATGTTCGCGGCCATGACGTCGTCGGCCTGCTTGGCGTCCGCGCGCCGGGTCGCGTCGTCGAGGCTCGTGTCGACTCCCTCGAGCAACGTGTCGAGCTGCCGGTTGCGGACGCGGAAGTAGTTCTGCCCCGACTGCTGGTTCGCGGGGCCGGGCACGTTCGTCGAGCAGAAGCCCGTGCACTGGCCGGGCGTGAAGCTCGTGAGTCCGCTCGCGATCAGCAGGACGTCGGCGGTGCCGTTCGGCAGCTCGGTGCCGCCGATGACCGACAGGCTCTGGAAGTCGAGCTTCACTGCGAACCCCGCGTCCTTCAACTCCTGCGCGACGACCTGCGCGGTGAGCTGCCGGCGCTTGTCGCCGGCCGTGGTGGTGAGCGTGAACGCGGCCTGCTTGCCGGCCTTGGTCCAGATGCCCTTGCCGTCCTCGCTCCAACCGGCCCCCGTCATGAGCTTCGAGACCATGCCCAGATCGAGGTGGTACGTCGCGAACGCGTTCTGGTCGGAGTAGTCCTTGATCGCGTAGGGGTTGATCGAGTTCGACGGCTGGTCGACTCCCAGCGATCCGAAGAGCTGCTTCACGATCGCAACCCGATCGATCGCATACGCAAACGCCTTCCGCACCGCGACGTCGGTAAACGGAGGCCGCGCGTTGTTGACGAACAGCGCCTCGACGTAGGCCGTGTGCGCGTTCGTCAGCAGGTTCGCGTTCCCGAGACCGGCCTTGATCGCGCTCACGACGTCGACCTGCGGCTGCGGGTAGATCGCCTGCAGCTGGTTCGAGCGAAAGGCCTGGAACTCCGCCGCGGTGTCGCTCTCGAACTTGAAGACCACCTTGTGGAGGTGGGCCTGGCCACCCCAGTACCGGCGGTTCGGAGTGAGCGTGACGTTGTCGCCCTTCGCCCACGCCGCGATCCACGGGCCACCCGACCACGAGTAGCCGTTCTTCATCATCGCGTCGCGGTCGTGGCCCTTGAGAATGTGCGACGGGTACACACCGGTGCTCGCTCCGAACAGCGCCTGCCAACCCGCGTACGTCGTTCCCGACTTGTAGAGGACGACGACCGTCGTCGGCTCGGGGCAGTCGACCCGCGCGATGTCGGTGTAACCGGAACGATCGAGAATGTTGTTCGCGTGCTGTTCCTGATCGACGGTGTACGCGAAGTCGGCGCACGTGATCGCGACACCGTCGGACCAGACCGCCTTCGGGTTGAGGTGGTAGGTGATCGTCTCGACCGGGGTCGTCGCGAACGTCGGCGCGTCGACAAGGAGCTTGCTCGGCACGTTTTGCAGCGAGCCGTCGGCGCGTGCGTCGGTGTCGAACACGCGCGGGATCGTCTGGAACTGCGCGATCCAACTTCCCCAGCTCGACGCGGCGCAGTCGCCGAGCCAGTCGAAGCAGTCGGGCTCCTGCTCGGCGCCGACGACGAGCGTCCCGCCGTCCTTCGTCACAACGGTCGTCGCACGAGTGGTGCTCGGCGGCGCAGCGCTCGTGCCCTTGCTGCTCCCGCAGGCGCCGAGGAGCGCGACCGCGGCGACGAGCGCAACGAACGGCAGTGCAGGACGAAACGCAGAATGACCATGGACGGGCCGCATCTGTGCCTTTCAGACCGGGCCCGCTCCCAGGCCGTCCATCGTAGACTGGGAGCCATGGCCGCATCGCCGACCGCCGATTGGCGCGGAGCCGCGACGGCGCATTTGGCCCGAGGCGGTCTGCGGCTCACCCAGAAGCGGGCGTCGATCGTGGAGCTGCTCGCGACGAGCGAGCGGCCGCTCACGATGCCCGAAATTCGGGATCAACGCCCCGATCTGGCCCAGAGCTCGCTCTACCGGAACCTGGTCGTGCTCGAGCAGGCCGGTGTCGTGCGCCGCGTGGTCACCCACGACGAGTTCGCCCGCTACGAGCTGGGCGAGGCGCTGAGCGGGCACCACCACCATCTCGTGTGCTCCGAGTGCGGGCTGGTCGAGGACGTCCCCGCGTCGCCGGGCCTCGAACGATCGGTCGCCGCCGCGATGGCGGGCGCGGCCGAGGCAACCGGCTTCCGCATCGACCACCACCGCCTCGACCTCATCGGCGTGTGTCGGCGCTGCGCCTGATGTGCCGGCGCTGCGCCTGAGTATCGCCGGGATAACACACCGCATCACGAGGCGTACGCTTGCGGGCCGTGACGAAACGACAGCAGAAGCGACGCCTCGGGCGGCGCCGTGAGGCCGCAGGCCCCGGCGGTGTGGAGGTAGGGAGTCTCTCCGCGTCGCGCCCGCGGATCCGGGCCGGACACGTCTCGCCCGAGCGGCCGGTGCGGTCGAACATCCCTCGCCCTCCGTACATCCGCGACACCCGCGGGGCGGCCGCGCTGGTACCGACGTTCCCGCCCGGCGAGTACGCCGACCGGATGCGAGCGGCCGGACGTGCGGCACGCGAGGTGCTGCTCGAGGTCGCGCCGGCGGTCGGTCCCGGCGTGACGACCGAAGAGCTCGACGTGATCGTGCACGACGCGTGCATCGCGCGCGGCGGGTATCCGAGCCCGCTGAACTACCGGGGCTTTCCGAAGTCACTGTGCACGTCGGTGAACGAGGTCATCTGCCACGGCATCCCCGATGACCGGCGCCTCCTCGAAGGCGACATCGTCAACTGCGACGTGACGATCTACCTCGACGGCGTGCACGGCGATCACAGCGAGACCTTTCTCGTCGGTGAATGCGATCCGGAAGCCGAACGGCTGGTGCGCGTCACCCGCGAGTGCATGTGGCACGGGATCGCCGCGGTTCGTCCGGGAGGGCGGGTGAACGAGATCGGGCGCGCGATCCAGGAGCACGCCGAGGCCGCCGGGTTCGGCGTCGTGCGGATGTTCGTCGGCCACGGCGTCGGCCGCGAGTTCCATACCGCGCCGACGATTCCCCACTACTACGACCCGAGCGCCGACGGGATCCTCGAGCCCGGTGTCACGTTCACCATCGAGCCGATGGTCACGGCCGGCGGTTACGACGTCGGTCGCATCTGGCCCGACGGCTGGACCGCGGTCACCGCCGACGGTTCGCTGACCGCGCAGTTCGAGCACGCGCTGATGGTCACCGCGGCGGGCGTCGAGGTGCTGACCCTCCTGCCGGGCGAGCCGTTGGAGCTCGCGCTCCGCGACGCCGGCGCTCGCCGATAACCGCGCGCCGGTAGCCTCGCCCGCGTGCGGCTGGCGGGGGAACGAGCGCTCATCACGGGGTCGACGGCGGGCATCGGACGCGCGATCGCACTTCGTTTCGCCGCCGAAGGCGCGGCCGTGTGTGTCACCGGCCGCGACCGGACACGCGGCGACGCGGTCGTCGCCGCGATCGAGTCCGACGGCGGCCGCGCGTGCTTCGTTCCCGCCGAGCTGCGCGACGAGGAAGCGTGCGACGCGCTCGTCGCGTCGGCCACCGAGGCGTTGGGCGGCCTCTCCGTGCTCGTGAACAACGCCGCCGGCGGCGACGGTGGAGACGGACCGGTCGGCGCGGTCACCACCGAGGCGTGGCAGGTCATCCTCACGGTGAACCTCACCGCCCCGATGTGGCTCACGCGCGCGGCGCTCCCCCACCTCGTCGACGCCGGTCACGGCTCGATCGTCAACATCTCGACGCGGCAGGCCGAGCGCGCGAGCCGAGGTTTCGCGGCCTACATCGCGAGCAAAGGCGGCTTGAACGCGCTGACCCGCTCGATCGCCGTCGACTACGCCGACCGTGGCGTCCGCTGCAACACGATCAGCCCCGGGTACGTGCTCAACGACCGGCGCGACGCCGACATCGACGCCGAACGCAGAGCCCGCTACGAAGGCATGCACCTCACGCGGCTCGGGAACGCCGACGACATCGCGTACGCCGCGGTCTACCTCGCCTCGCAGGAGTCGGGCTTCGTGACCGGGCTCAACCTCCAGGTCGACGGGGGCAGCAGCATCGCCCGCGGCCTGACGCTGGGCTGAGCGGCAGGCACCCCGTGCATCCCCGCATCTGCGTGAGCGCGATCTCAACGTTCAAGCTCGACCTCGCGGCCGACCTCGACTTCTGGGAGGCGCACGCGATCGACTGCGTCGGCGTCTCGGTCGCGAAGCTCGAGGCGTTCGGATGGGTCGACGGCACGCGACGCGTGGCCGAAGCGGTCGACCGCGGTCTGCGCGTCGCGAACCTCATCGGACTCGGACCGTTCGCGCTCACGCAACCGGATCAATGGGAACGGCAGCGCGAGCGCCTCGTGCGCGCGCTCGAGACCGGCCACGCGCTGAACACGGGATGCGTCGTCTTCACGACCGGGCCCGCGGGGCCGCTCCCGTGGGACGAGGCCGCGGACGCGCTCGAGACCGCGCTCGCACCCGTGCTCGTCGAGGCGCGGGCACTCGGTATTCCGTTCGCGGTCGAGCACACGAACTCGTTGCGGGTCGATGTCGGCTTCGTGCACTCCCTGCACGACGCCGTCGACCTCGCGCGCCGGCTCGGAACCGGCGTGTGCATGGAGATCAACGCGTGTTGGGCCGAACGCGGACTGCCGGAGACCATCACCGACGCGCACGACGTCATCCGACTGGTTCAGGTGAGCGACTTCGCAGTCGGAACGCTCGCGACGCCCGACCGGCGCGTGCCCGGCGACGGCGACATCCCGCTCGCTCGCATCCTCGGTCAGGTCGTGGCGTCGGGATACGACGGCGTGTTCGACCTCGAGCTCATCGGTCCGAAGATCGACGCCGAGGGCTACGCGTCGGCCGTGCCCCGAGCCGTCGCCGCGCTCGGCGCGCTCCTCGACTGACATGGTCGCATCTTCGCTCGGCTCGCCCGGCGGCCCTGCCGGATACGGGGCTGACCGCTCACCTGCTCCGATCAGGCGAGCCAGGTGACGGGGCCGGCGTGGAAGCCGGCCTTGGCCAGGACGGTCTCCTCGTCGCCGGGCCACAGCGTGCGCCGAAGCTCGAGCGACCGCCCTGATTCCGACGGCTCGAGTCGCACCCACGCGAGCGGAGCGTCGGGTGCGGCGCGGGCACCGGCCGCGGCGAGGCTCGCCACGATCGACGCCTGCGCGTTCGGCGAGAGGTACTGCCAGAACACGGAGTGCATCACGACCGTCGCCAACCCGGAATGCGGAACGGCTAGCTGGGCCGGCAGCCACTCGACCGCGTCGGCCCGGTCGACCGTGATCGGGAACGCGCCCGCGATGGCGAGCGCGGCGCGCAACGTGTCGAACCGCGCGTCC